>DOMT01000027.1:0-2692 GCA_003509825.1 Coriobacteriia bacterium | reverse complement strand
AGCAACTTGGTGGGAATTATCGGCGGTGTCATCTGTCTGATCCGATGAAGCTGCCCCACGCTCCAACCCACCGGCCAAAGCGGCCTCAAAACGACGGTCCGCTTCATCCAGCAGCTCGTCCCAAATCGCCTGATCGTGACCGAGCCAACCGTTGAACCCCCAGTAATCCCTGGTGAGACCCGGTGCTCTGTCGAAGGTCATGCACGCCGCTTCGAGCACGAGGGTGCCACTGCCGCAGATGGGGTCGAAGAGAAGTGTGGGCGAAGCCGCATCCTGCAACGCAGTGTCGGGGCGCTGGGCCACAACCTGTGACGCAGTGCCGGAGCGCTGGGCCGCATGCTGCGAGTCACTGCCTTTCTCCCGACCTGCTACCGGGTCCTTTGCCGACTGCGGTGCCCCGCTAAAACGCTGAAAACGACGCTCCGCACCCGCCGCCTTCCAGCCACTCATCAGCAAAATGCCCGCTGCCAGATTCTCCTTGAGCGGAGCCTCCCCCTGCACACCGGGCCGACGGTATTCGCGTCTATGCAGCGGCTCTCCCGATAGATCCAGGTAAAGCGTAGCCTTATTGCCGCGAAGTGACAGCTCCACGCGGATGTCCGGCCTGTCGGTAGCAACGTTGGGACGCTTACCCGCTAATTCGACGAAACAGTCGCAAAGTGCGTCCTTAACGCGCAGGGCCGTAAACTGCGTATTGCGCAGCTCGTCATTGGTTCCCCGTGCATAAACCGCAAAGGTGGATTCGGGCGTGAGGTGCGTTTCCCACGCGATCGCACGGGCACCCCCGTAGAGCTCGTCCGCGTTGCGTGCAGAAAAGCGTCCCAACACCAAAAGCACCCGCGAAGCCGAACGAAGCCACAAGCAGGCACGATAGCCCTTCTCCAGATCCCCGAAGAAAGCAACGCCGCCGCTCAGAGGCCGCGCTCCCTTGATCCCCATAGCGGCAATCTCGGAGGCAACGGCCTTTTCCAGCCCGAACGGGCAGCGCACATAAAACTCGGATTGCGGCTTGCGCTCAGCCGGCTTGCTCTGTTGTTGGATTTTCATAACGCCTCTCGATGGCAAGTGCCGGATACTTTAGTGGGAAGATTCGATCCGTTCATTGTACCGGCAACCGCGCGCAGGACACAGTTGCCGGTGCGGCGGATTCGACAGTCGATAGCTCCACTCAATCCCTTGAGCCCTACCGACGATGCCTGTTGTGGGTGGGTGTGGCCGTCCGGTGAGTGTATTATTTATCGCATGCGATTTAAGTCGTATTTCGGGCCGAAGGGATCATGCGTATGAAAAAGAGCTCATGGCAAAACGTTTTGGCTATCGTAGCATTTATGCTTGTCGGAGCCTTATGCGGCTTCTTCGGGGTCGAGCCCCTCCTGTCTTCGATCGAGGATTCCACGATCCTCGATAGCTTGTTATTAGGAGTATTCGGTCTTGTCGTCCTGCTGCTTGCCGTCTTTATCCAGATCGTCATCCATGAAACGGGGCACCTGGTCTTTGGCCTGCTGAGCGGATACCGCTTTTCCTTGCTGCGCGTCGGCAGCTTTGCACTTGCCAAAGTGGAGGGCGAGATCAGACCCAAGCTGCTGTCGATTGCCGGTACCGGCGGACAATGTCTGCTCACTCCCCCGCAACCGGTGAATGGAAAGTTTCCCTTTGTGCTCTATAATCTCGGCGGACCGATCTTCAACTTCGTCACCGGATTGCTCTTCCTAACCCTCGGCTTACTGATCACCGATATGCCCTACATCACCACCATATGCGTATTTCTCGGCATCACCGGTGTCGCATCGGCTCTACAAAACGCCGTGCCCATGCGCTTTGGTATGGTAAATAACGACGGCCACAATATCTTATCCATGATGAAAAGCAGCGAGGCCGCACAAGCCTTTTGGCTGCAGATGCAGGTCAGCGGCTTACAAGCTGATGGAGTTCGCCTCAAAGACATGCCCGACGAATGGTTTGTTCTGCCCTCGGAGGAGGGTATGAAAAACTGCCTTACCGCCTCACTGGGCGCATTATATTGCAATAGGCTGATGGACAAACACGCCTTTAGCGAGGCGGCCGAACAGATGGATGAGTTGCTGGCAAAGGACTCGGCGCTCGTTGATCTGATTCGAAAGATGTTGGACTGCGACCGGATCTACTGCGAGCTGATCGGCGAAAACCGCAAAGAACGTGTCGACGGCCTGCTCGACAAGCAGACGAAACTCTTTATGCGCTCCATGCGCAATTACCCCTCGATGATCCGCACCGATTACGCCCTCGCCTTACTGGCGGAAAATGATGGCGGACGGGCGTGGACGGTGAAGGAGATGTTTGAGAAGCGGGCGCGTTCCTACCCCTACGCCGGCGGCATCGAGTCCGAACGCGAGTTGATGGTCATCGCCGAAAAGCGGTTTGCTGAGCGAGCGATCTCGTCGTAGGGAGCCACTGCCTACGACATCGCCGCTCCATCGAACAACGTCAGCTGCCCGGATCCCTCTTACAACGCCGCGCCCTTGGTGGGGACGAACAGGCCGGTCATGTTCGCGCCCTCCAATTCGAGCAGTTTTACCTTCTTGGCGATGCCGCCCGCGTAGCCGGTCAGGCTGCCGGTGGAACCTACCACCCGATGGCAGGGGATGATGATCGAGATCGGATTATGCCCGACCGCACCACCCACCGCCTGGGCCGACATACGCTTCTTGCCCGC
>DOMT01000135.1 GCA_003509825.1 Coriobacteriia bacterium | reverse complement strand
CCGACACCTTGCCTCGAGCTCCCGCGCTCAGGGCCCGTGACCTTCAAATGCTGCAACACCACATGACGAGGCGACGACGCCTCGACCTTCGCTACACCCGATAGACACGCGGGCGCGGACGGGGTGTGATCCGCCACAAAAACATTTGCACACCGCTCGACATAATTGATGCCACAGGCATGATAAACGGCGATCGGGGTTTGGCTGGGCATACGCGCGTCGATCTCCAAAACATAGGGCTTGCCATCATGGAGCACCATCTCGATATCGAAGATTCCCCGCATATCCAATGCCTCGCCGATGGTAAGGGCTATCCCTTCGATCTCATCGGCGAGCTTATCGCCCACCTGCGCCGGGGCGATTATCCGATGGCAGTCATAGTCATCGCCCACCACTACTTCGGTGATCATCTGTGGAAAAACATCGGCACCGTCACAGATGACTTCGATCGAATAAATCGGCCCCGAAAAAAACGCCTGCCCGAAAACATCGTCATGCTCCCAGATGTATTCGCAGGCCGAGCCACGGTCCGAAAAGCATTCGATGCCTGAGCTACCGCTGCCGGAATCCGGCTTGACGATATAGGCACATGTACCGTCGGCTTCGTTTTCTTCGATCAAAGGTGGGATATCCACTCCCAAACACTGCAAAAAACGGTTGGAGCGGATTTTAGAGCGCGAAAGCAGGTAGGCGCGCTCATCGTAAACGAACGGCACGCCGGCCTGCCGGGCAAACCCGGCTGCCTCCTGCAAAACCGCGGTATCTTCGATAGCCGGAAAAACCAGATCNNGCCCGTACCCGGCTGTCATGATATCCGCACAGAAGAAATGATCGCAAAGCTGTGATGCCAATGCATCCTCTGTCTTGTCCACCACGGTAACCTCCCATCCGGCCGCCTTGGCCAGATAGGTGATTTCAGTACCCTGTAGTTGCCCTCCCAACACCAAAACCTTCATTGCCTACACCGCCTCACGATTCGTGTCCCCCATCCCTCAGTGCAAAATATCGATGTTGTGGTTATTCGGTTGCCCTGTTGGTCGTCACTCATCGAATGAAGGAGATGTCAGCTGCTTGGGCATTGCGGCTAAGCGGGGCCATTCGATGAGTGACGGTCAACATGCCGACACACATTACTTCCTGTGGGCTTGATTTACAGCCCCGGTTACGCGAGCCGATGCACCTACACCGGCTCCCGATAACCATGATTCAATATCTCGGAAAACCGACTTTTGCTTCCAAACGCACCTACGCCCGGCTGTTTTAGGTCGATAATCGTCAGACTTGAATAAAACGCGAACTTCCGTAATCTTTAGGGTAATTACAGCAGTTCTTTCTCCGCCTCGGAGATGATCGAGCGAATCTTGTCCGCCACGTCTTTTTCGAGCGGGACAGGCTTGTATTCGTTGAGTATTTCCTGTGCCTTGACGTGGGCGCGATCCCTTACATCCGTTTGACCGGCAGCGTCCCAGTTAGCGCGGTTGTTGCGATCGAAAAGATTGGCCAATGAAGACTCGCTTCTCATGAATTCCAGCGTGTGATCTTCACCCAAATACGTCCCACCCGGGCCGACTTCGTGAATAACATCCACAGCCAAGGTGGCGTCATTTACCGGAATACCGTAAAGTACACGGTTGATCATGCCGGCGATTTCATTGTCAATGATCAACTGCTCATAGGAGAATGTCATCCCTAAATCCAACATTCCCAGTCCGTAGATCAAATTGATTCCACCCATGGCCGAGAGCATACCGGTGATGGTCTTCTCATGGCCGGATTGGCAATCGACGATCTTGGAATCTGCCTATCCACCGGCAGCATAGCTCGGCAGGTTGTAGAACTGGGCGAGAGCGGCAACACCGGCGCCGATCATGCCGAGTTCGGGCGATCCGACAGGGGCGGTCATGCAACGCATGTCGAAAGTGGTTGTGGAGCTGCCGTAGATTACCGGCGAACCTTTGCAGGTGAGCTGGTTGAGGACGATACCACCGAGAATCTCACAGTTGTGCACGACCAGGGTGCCGGCCAGCGTAACCGGAGTGGTACCACCGGCGAGACCCATCGATAAAATGTTGATAGGAATCCCTCTGCGAGCGAACTCCATGATGATCTCACAGCCATGCTCCGACATCTGCAGGGGGCTCGTGGGGCAGATCAAAGCCGAAACCACCGGTCGCTCACGCAGCTTGTCTTCGCCTCCGGCGATGGCCACACCCATATCGATAAAGCGTTTGGCAGCTTTTCCGGATGCCAGATCGATGTGATGACAATGCTTGGTGGTGTTACTTAAGAACGCTTCGGCGCACAGCAGGTCCTGTACCTGGGCCGGAGCGTCGCGACCGACGACGGCCATGGAGTAGACATCCACATTGTCCAACGCATCGCACACCAGTGCGGTTTGCCCGACGTCTTTTACGGTGGGGTGGCGCAATCCACCGCTGAAAGCGTCGTAGATCTCCACACCCGCACCGAAATTGGTCCACGCGACCCTATTGCCTTGCAATATCCGGTCGTGCCGCTCTTCCCTACCGGCCAAATATACGTGACTGGGAGCGGACGCAACCGCCTCCATCACAATGTACTCGGGAATCTTAACGGTCTTGGTGGCCATATCAACATCACAACCACCATCCTTGAGCACCGCCAAAGCCTCTTTGTTATGAAACTTCATGCCGGTGTCCCGTAGGACTTCCAAAGTTGCCTGATGGATGGCCACGATCTCGTCGGGGGCTAAAAAATCCACAGAAAATCCCTGCTTGGTCCTGTAATCGGTCTTCTGGTTTCTCAGAGCCATATCCTCTCCTTTCGTGATCGGCGGCTCTTAGCGTGGATACTCCCCGCCAAAAGCTGCATTTTGTAGTTTGTCTTGCGATGCCCATCGCGCATAATCGACTGTAAGCCGTGTTGCAGCAACACGGTCAAGTGTTATTTTGAAGTTTTTCGGAGATTTCCGCGCTACGCTAAAATTACAAGTCGATCGGTAGATAGCTCTCCACATACATGTAAGTGGTGCCTTCGTCGTAATAAGGAAAAAAGTGTGTTACGAAAATGCGCCCCTTGATGCGAAAACTGTGTTCGTGGGCCCAGTCGATGACCGGTTGTAGAAGCGAGGGGTCATGGGGATTTTTCGTAGTCAAGGTCACCGTATAGATACACAATCCGACCTCCACCCGCTCACCTTCCACCCGAAAGCTATCGAAGGCATCCTTGCTGACGAACTCGGCATCCTGCTCAAAGGCCAAACAACAGCGCCGCACATGCTTAATCTCGCCGTTTACAAATGCGAATTCGGAGGCACCGTACAGTATCGGGTAAACTTTGTGATAAGGGATGAGGTAGTAGTTGTAAGGCACGATATAGGCAGCGTCAAACGGTATGAGGGTGATGTGGTCCTTGTGCCTGTTTTGCCGATCCAACAACTTGCAGTTAAAGACCACGGTTTTGTATTGCTGATCACGCACGGCGATTTCCCTTTTCAGATACTGCATCTGGTCTCGGATTATGGCCTCGAACTCCCTACCGTCCGTCGTCTTGAGCAATTGTTCGGCCTTATCGATGGAAAAGCCCAGGTTCTCGCGATAATAAGCGATCTGGCAGATGCGCATCAGGTCTTCGAAGGTGTATGAGTAGTATCCGCTTTGGTCGTCCCTCTGCACGTTGATGAGATTCTTGTCCATGTAGTGGCGAATCTTGGTTCGCGAAATACCTACGAATTGCTCGACTTCTAAAATCGAGTACCTATCGACCTTCCTCACCATTACACCACCCGTTCCATTTCAAACAACAAGCTCTCGAATTTATCTCATTCGCTGATGGCCGAAATCGTCTTTGACCTCGTTACAGCAGATATGGCGTGCCACAAAAGAGAGTTGGCGGCTATATTTTTACCCTATTATCCTCGGTATCCCACGCTTGTAAAGAGCTGCTCGGCCAACACCAGTGTAGTTGTAGGTGAATTGCAGACGGTGGCCCATTATTGAGCCACTATCCACTCCTGCAGCTTTTCCGAAGGCTTCTGCGTGTCGATCAGATTGCGGGCTTTGGTAAAACCGGCTGCGATCGTCGGCTGTTTTCCGACCGGATAGAAGATCAGCTATTGTCAAGACATGGGATTTCGTCGGAAGGGCAGCGATAGGCGGCGGCGACAGGCTATTCGCAAGCCGCTAACGGTATAGCCTATATTTATCCTAAAAAAAGCCTCCTGCTATTGCCATAATTACCGGGTATGGTCGGCAAGGATCCAAGGCATCCGTACAGAGACGACTTTTAGCTCTTGATCATTGTATAAAACCGGCGTGAGGAGGAATCATGACGAAATTAAGGATCGATCCGGGTATCTGTGGCTTTATCGCCGAGGTTGAGGCACTAACGAAAGACGATATGGAAGCCAAGGTAAGCGTGCAAACGGGCTGTTCTTCGATCACAGGCATGATCGAAGAACTCGGTGACACCTACAACGCCTACGAGATATGTCTTTGCAGGCCGGGAACCGGGGCTCTGTACGAACATGCTGCCAATTGCAACAGCTTCAACAGCCATAATGGCTGTCCGGTGATCGCCGGTATCGTCAAGGCGATCGAAGTCGAGTGCAAATTGGCTCTGAAAAAGGATGTTTCCTTTACCTTTACAGACTAATGGAATCCTTATACAGCACTACTTTTCACGAGGGCGACGGCAGAGACCGAGGAGAAAAATGGGCAGTTCATATGGTAATTTGCAAACGAAGTATCGCTACAAACATATGAGATTGTACGATACCGTCGACAAGATCAAACTATGGCCGTCACGCAAGGGCATACTTCACGGTGTGAGAAGTGTCGAGCGAAACGGCGAGTGGCTAACGGCATCCACCCACTGTGGGTTGGAATTCAAGGTCAGGGACTCCGGTAACGGCAGGATGATCCGTCAATTGAAGAACAGGTACTACAGCGGCGTTTGCAAAAAGTGCGGCATCCCGGTCTGGAAAATCGAAAAATTCGAAAAGTAACGGCACTAGCCGCGCATTGCCTCGCAAAACATGACCATGATGCCGGTTTCCAGCTCATCATGAATAACCAGCTCGGCCTTTTCCACTGCTCCCTCGGTAAGCCCGAAGGGGATCCCCGGTGCCGCCAACACTGCATCCGCGCGCACCTGATCGCTGTCGATAAAGGTCGGGCAGGTTGTAGCATCTATGAGATATCTCCATTCCCGGTTTTGCCAATCCACTGCATAACGCTCACTGTCCAAAGGCCCGGAAAACGCCGTTTGCCTGCAAATGTCAAACCAGTGCAGCGCGTCGAGGCCTTTTTTTCGCAGGAAGCTATAGGCGCCCACGCCCACCTTGCCGGCACCGAGGATCAATACGTCTTCGGTGATCTTTTCCTTCATCGCCAGGTAAAGCAAGGACGCAAAAGCCCTACCGGTGGCATAACCGTTGTCGGAGGTGGCTCCGGTTCTCAGATTTCTGCAAAGACACATATCATCATCGGCCATGAAAACCAGATCCGCATCACGCACTATCGCCTCGTTGAATCCGCGCACATCCGTAGCCTCGGTAACATAGGCTTTCACGTCGGCAAACGCCTCGAGAATACCGGCCACGGTCTCACAGAAATGCCCGATCAAACCCTCGCCGGCGGTAATCGGCACACAGGCGACGCTGAGAGTTTTACGTTGCCGCAGCGGCAGATACTCGGTTCCTGCGGCATAACGGGCTATATCCAGCATATTTTTGCCGGTGATGCGCAGGTACCTCTGCTCCAGCAAGGGCAGGCGCCGGTTGATCGAGACGATATGCTCATCCGATAGTCTGGTCATCTACAAAACCTCCGTAAACAAGCTTTTATCCGCCGTCCCCTCGTTGCCCCACAACACCGTTTCTACACCGCCTCCGGCATCGCTGTTCTCCGTGCATCGGCTTGGGCCTTCAAGGCTCTGTCGATGAACTCCTTATACGCTGCAACGGAGGCCAGCCGGAGTCCGCTGTTTTCGATAATGGGTTTGATCTGCTCCAAGCTCCGCAAACCGCTCTCGATATCACCGCTTCGCGCCACACCGAAAAGACCACTGTTCGGTGGGATGATGGAGGTGATAATGTTGGCGCCGGCATCGAGGCGGCTTTTCAATCCTGCCGGACCCTCCACATCCAGAGAAGCCGGTATCAATTTATGGGGATAAAGCAGACGCATGATGGCTATCAAAACCGGTTCACGCTCAAAGCTGTCGGGTTTACCCCCTGCAAGCGGGATACCATCCTGGGGCACGAAGGTCATCATGCGAAGTTGTGTCGGATTTACCTGATCTATTTGCAGAAGTGACGTCAGCGCCTCACCGAAACCATCCCCCCAACCGGTCAATATACCCTCTTCCACGAGCAAACCCGCAGACAGGGCGGCACGCTTGAAGTTCAGGCGCTGAGCGAAGTTTTGTTCCAGGCGCAGTTTTTTATAGGCATCGGGCAAGAATGTTTCCTGATACAACGCCAGCCAAACGGCACCCGCCTGTCTAAAATCAACCAGATAGCGCTCGTCCACCAACCCCGGAGAGATCATGATCGGCAGGCCCGTAGCCGTATACACGGCGGAGATCAAATCCACCAGGCGCGTGGGGTGATTCTTGAAATGAGGGTCTTCACCCATGGTCAGATCTATGAGATGCACGCCGGAATCCGCCAGGCGTTTGGCATCGGCCACCACCTGTTCGTGACTGTTGCGATAGCGGAGGATCTTTCTATTATCGATGCGGTAATTGCAAAAACTACAGTTATTTTTACAGTATGTAGAAAAATAATTGAACCCGTACGCGAAGACTTCGCGACCGAAAAACTCATCGCGTGCCTCACGGGCCAGAGCAAACAGTTTTTCCCGCCCGTCGGATTGCTTAAGCAGCGTCAGGATTTTCCCCAGCTTTTCTCGCTTATATCCCGCGTCTTTTATCATCGCTTCATCCTCTACTTGAAATTGAGACTCACGCCGCCGAGGTATCGCAAGCTCCTGCCAGCCTNNATCGCAAGCTCCTGCCGGCCTTCTGAATGCTATCCAAGCCGTCTCTGAGCATCACGATTCTCTCCAAACCTACCCCGAGCCCCAGCCAGGTGCTCCGAATACCCCAGTTGTCATCCAGAAAATGTGGACCGAAAGCCCCGGAGGCGACCTCGATTCCGTCCACCAAGACATCCAAAGTGTCGCCGTAAACTACGGACTGCTCGCTTTCGATGGAGTAATTTTCCAAGCCGATTTCTTGCATCAACCGATCGATCAGCTGCCTCAGGCGCTGCATTTTTTCAGATTCCGGTGTCCCCCACTCAACGAAATTCACCATAGTGAAGGTCTCCAGATGTCTACCACCCACCGACTCTTTTCTAAAACAGGGACCGATCTCAAAAACGCCCAACGGTGCATCGTAAACCTTGAGCATCCGCTTGGAGATGTCGTAAAGCCCGGGGGCCAACATGGGCCGCAAGCAACTCTTGTCGTCCAGCCAAAAAACTTGATTGAAGAGGGCATGATCGCTGTCGATGGTCATTTTTTTCAAAAAAGTCTTGGGGATGATGAGCGGGGTGAATACCTCGACAAAACCCGCGCTGCGAAAAAATCCGGATACCACCGTCGCCAAAGCCTGCACAGC
>DOMT01000183.1 GCA_003509825.1 Coriobacteriia bacterium | reverse complement strand
GATAAACGCCCCGCCGATGATGCCGATGATTTCCGGGCGCAGATACTGCACCGGTGCCGCACTGTGGAGTCCCAGTGCGCCCGCGCTGTCGCGCAAAAAGCAAGCGATGCACACGCCCATGTTGGCGGGATTGCCGAGAAACACCAGCAACAGCGCGGCGATCGCAACCAGGCCGCCTACCAGCGGCATCTTCAATCTTTCAACCATAAAACCCTTCCAATCCTTTCTCGAAACCTCGTTTTGCCACCGGCGATTTGGCGCCATGAGGCCGGCGCAACCGTCGGAGGCTCTTTACAAACCGGTAACAGACTTGATTCGTAGAGTTTAACTATCCGTAGCGGCTCCGGTGATACTATATGCTAATAATGCTGATAACAGTTATTAGAAAAACTGATAAGTAAAGCTAGAGCAGGAATTAGACCCGAATACACGGGAGAGGTGAAGTGAAAAAAGTTTATGCCGACAACGGCTCGACGGCGTTTCCTAAGGCCGGCGGTGTGTCTGACGCGATAAAAGGCTATCTGGATAACAACGGTTGCAACGTGGGGCGTGGCGGTTATGCGGATTCCTACGCGGTTGCCATGGAGGTTTTGGAGACCCGACAGGCGCTGGCGGATCTGTTTCACACCGGGGATCCGCAGCAGGTCGTCTTTACCCCGAGCCTCACCTACGCGCTGAATATGTTGCTGCAGGGCTTTCTCAAACCCGGTGATCATGTGATCACCTCGTCCATGGAGCACAACGCCGTCATGCGCCCCCTGCACGCGCTGTCCAAGCGCGGCATCACCTACGATGCGGTGCCGTGCGGGCGAGACGGTATGCTGGATCCGAATGATATCATCCCGCTTTTTACGGAGCGCACCAAGGCCGTTGTGATGCTGCATGCCTCCAACGTTTGCGGCACGGTGCTGCCGATCGAGGCGGTGGCCGACGTGTGCAGACGGCGGGGGGTCAGGTTCATCGTCGACACCGCGCAAACGGCCGGGGTTTTGGATATCGATGCGCGTCACTGCGACGCATTGGCCTTTGCCGGACACAAGGGGCTGTTGGGCCCCCAGGGCATCGGCGGATTTGTGATACGCAAGGACTTCGCCGACGAGCTGATCCCGCTTATCACCGGCGGCACAGGTAGCTTCTCACACGAGCTGGAGCAGCCCGGGTGTTTGCCCGACAAGTTTGAATCGGGCACGCTCAACATCCCCGGCATCATCGGGCTCAAAGCCGCGCTTGCGTATTTGCAGGCAACCGGGATGGAGGCCATCCACGCCAGGGAGATGCAGCTCACCGCCCGATTTATCGAGGGCGTGAGCACTCTCGACGGCGTGGATATCATCGGGCGAAAAGATAACGATCACAGGGTTGCGGTGGTGTCGCTGGACTTCGTCGGTAAAGACAACGCCGAGATCGCCGCGGCTTTAGACTACGACTTCGGCATCATGACCCGCTGCGGCCTGCATTGCTCACCGAGCGCCCATAAGACACTCGGCACCTACCCGGGCGGCACCGTGCGATTCTCCTTCGGGCATCTGGGCACCGAAGCGGAGACGGACTACATCGTGCAATCGTTGGGAGAAATCCTGGCGAGGGGATGAGCAAGGCCCGGGCGCCGATGCCCGATGGCTCGAAGGCCAAGGGGTGGGACGAGGACGGGCCGCCGGGCGTGAATACGAACGGAATAATCGTGATTGTGCCGGAATCGAAAAGTGAAGCCGGCAATAAGGAGGAGAGATATGGATTTCAAACAACTCGAGGCATACGTAAAAGTGGTTGAACTGGCCAGCTTTTCAAAAGCCGCCGATGAGCTCTTCGTATCGCAGCCATCCATCAGCACCTACATCACCGCGCTCGAAAAAGAGCTGGACACGGTGCTGATCAACCGTTCAACCAAGGTGCTTTCCACCACCTTGGCCGGCGAGCGTTTCTTTGACAAGGCCAAGGAGCTCCTGGCGCTCAAGCGTGAGGCCATCGAGATGCTCAAAAACCTCTCCAAAGACGCCAGCGGCGACATTCGCATCCTGGCATCTTCGGTGCCGGCTCTTTATATGTTGCCTCGGATTCTCGCCGAGATCCACGCGCTGTATCCGAAGATTTCGTTTACAGTGGGTGAAGCGGACACGGCCGAGGTGGTGCAGGGCATCGCCGCGCATAAGGCCGACATCGGTTTCGTGGGCAGTACGCTAAACGATAAAAAATGCGAGTTCTTCGAGTTTGCGACCGAAAAGCTGCTGTTCGTGGCGCCAAACGACGGCAGCTACGACGCCGACAAGCCCTATACGCTGGAAAGCCTGCTCTATTCAAACAACTTCATATCCAGGGAATACGGCTCGGGCACGCGCATCCAATACGAGAAGTACTTTACCGAAAACAACATCCAGCTCGACAAAATAAAGGTCTGCGCCACCATGGACAGCACCTACAGCATCATCAACGCCGTAATCAGCGGCCTGGGCATCTCGATCATCTCCGAGCTCGCCGCCCGCGACGCGATAGAGCAAAAGCAACTCATCCCCCTCAAGCTCGATATCGAACCACCCGAGCGCAAAATCTACACGGTGCTAAACAAAAGCGTCATCCACTCCCACCTGGTAAAGTTGTTTACGGAGTATTTGGGTGTGAGGGGCGGCACGATCTGAAGTCCGAAAAGGCCTGAATTTACCATCGGACTTCTGCCGATCGGGAGATCGACTTTGTGTCGGAGCATCTCGGCGGTGTTGCGATCGAGAGCAAATACACCGAAAGCGCCGGTTGGCACTCGGAGAGTCGCACATCGATTTTCTCCGAATGGCAAGGTGTGGTGGCAACGAGAAATGTTTTCGATACGGATGATGAAAAGACCCGGGCCATTTCGACGGGCATGCTCGCCTTCTTGTTCGACGGCTGATTCTCAGACGAGCGCTTTATTCGCCACATATTCAAATTGCGCACCGGTTTGGCGCGCAATCGCCGCAGCGAGCATTGACTTTTGCGGGGGGGGGCGCTTACAATAGCTACGTTTAACCGAAGTGTCTTTTCGCTGTTCGCGATGGGTGGATGGTATGAAGATGCTCGGTCGCAGGG
>DOMT01000155.1:1629-2766 GCA_003509825.1 Coriobacteriia bacterium | reverse complement strand
GTAGGGCAGGCCGATTCGGCCATCAAACAGGCCGAGCTCGCCTTGGCAAGCGCCCGAAACAATCTCACCAACGCCCAGGCGGCGTATGACGATGCCGTTGCAAAGGCGGAGAAACGCACGGTCACATCGTCGATAAGCGGTAGTGTGGTTGCCGTGAATATCGAGCCGGGTAAGTCGCTGGGTGCTGTTGCCGGTACGGCTCCCGTAGCGCCGGTGCAGATCGCCGATCTCTCGCGCATGGTGGTTTCGGTGGAGGTCAACGAGATCGATATACTTAAAGTGCAGGCCGAGCAAACGGCCCGGATGACGTTTTCGGCGGTGCCGAACCTGGAGATAAGTGGCAAGGTAACGCATATATCCACGGTGAGCTCGGGTGGCGCCGATGTCGCCAACATGAGCATGGGCGCGGGTGGTATGGGAGGTATGGTCACCTACTCGGTCAAGATCCTCATCGAAAACCCCGATCCGCGCCTCAAGCCGGGCATGACCGCCAAAGCGACCATAGAGTTTAAAAGTCTGGATGATGTGCTGCTTGTGCCGATGTCTGCGGTAGTGATGCTTTCGGATACCGAGGGGCTTGTTTCGCTCGTAGATCCCAAGGATTCGCAAAAATCCACGGAGAAAAACGTTAAGATACTTGCCTCCGACGGCCTTATGGTTGCCGTTGAGGGTGATCTCAAGGAGGGCGACGAGGTGCTGTCGGTCGGTGGAGACGGACAAGGTCTCGAGGGTGGCATGATGTCGTCCGGGAGCGGCGGCTTCGCCTTCGGAACCGCCATTGTCGGATAACGGGTGGTGCCATGACAACAGTTCTCAGGGCACACGATATCCGTAAGATTTACGAGGGAGCCTCGGGTTTTACCCATGCGTTGAGGGGAGTGAGCTTTTCGGTGAAGCAAGGCGAGTTTCTCGCCATCATGGGGCCGTCAGGCTCGGGCAAATCCACGCTCATGAATATCCTCGGCTGCCTGGACTCGCCCACGTCGGGCTCCTATATTCTCGAGGGTTTGGATGTGTCGTTTTACAACGAAAGCGAACTCGCCGAGATCAGAGCCACGCGCATCGGTTTTGTTTTTCAGTCCTTCAACCTGCTTCCGCGGGCGACCGTTTTGCGCAACACCATGATGCCGCTGCTTT
>DOMT01000155.1:0-1558 GCA_003509825.1 Coriobacteriia bacterium | reverse complement strand
TTTGCAGCTAATCAAAAATTCCCCAAATTTTATGGAACCCGAAAGTTCATTACCGTACCCGACCGGCAATCTCGACAGCAAAACCGGGAGCATGGTGCTCGAAACCTTCAAAGGCCTGCGAGACCGGGGTAAGACCATCATCCTGATCACGCACGATGCGGAGGTGGCCGAACATGCCGATCGCGTCATCCATATAAAGGACGGCAAGCTGGACGGACAGGCCGGCGGCGTTGTTTACACGCCCGTCTCCGCGGCCTGGCTGCCGCGGCAGGGGCCGCCGATACAGGAAATGCCCGCGTCCTCGAGCTACGAAGGGGGCGGCGATGAAGCCTAGAGACCTCCTGTATGAAACCTGGATTTCGCTTGCGGCGAACAAAGGGCGCTCGTTTCTCACGATACTCGGCATCGTCATCGGGATTTCGGCTGTTATCGCCATGACCTCATTGGTCGGCGGCATCCAAAACTCCCTGATGGGCGAACTCGGCTTCGCGCAAGCTCGACAGGTTATGATCAGTGCATATACATCCATGGGGGAGCTCGACTCCGAGGATCTGGAAGAGCTGGAAAAAAAGCTTCCCGATTACGACTTCATCACCGGGTACTACATCACGAATAATCCGGTTTCCACACCGCGCTCGAGCAGCAATGAGATAATGACCTACTGTGTCACCCCCGATTTCTTCGTGGCAAACGGCACGAAGATCGCCGAAGGAAGGCTCTTTACCCAAGGTGAGGAATTGCAGGGTGCACGCTACGCGGTCATCGACAAGATGGCGATCCCGGCTCTTTTCGGCGATCAGGACGCCCAGGCGTTGGGCGAATTGATCAAAATCGGTAACGACGACTATAAGGTCATAGGTGTTGTGGAATCGGATTCGATGCGATCCTTCGGCGGGACGATCTATGTTCCCCGTACCACCGCCGAGCAGCGACTCTCCATAGCGGGCGGCGGTCTTCAGGTTCTGGGTTTTTTGAAGGAGAATGTTGATATCGATGCAGCCGTGGAGGTCACTACCACAACGATTGCCCGGCATATGGGTGTATCGCCCGAAGAGGTGTACGTCTTTTCGTTCAATACGATCATCAAGCAACTGGAGACCACTATGGCTGCGTTTTCCCTACTCATGGGGTCGGTTGCATCCATCTCACTTTTTGTGGGCGGCATCGGCATCATGAACATGATGCTCACCAATGTAACCGAGCGCATTCGCGAAATAGGACTGCGCAAATCGCTCGGAGCACGCAGGCGCGATGTCACGCTGCAATTTCTCTTCGAGTCCATCGCACTTTGTGTCGTCGGTGGAATCGTGGGGATTTTCTTCGGTTTGCTCGCGGCACTCGGTTTGGGANNCGACGATTATACCGGCGGTATCGCCGCCGATACTTATCGGCGCTTTGCTCACCTGCGTTTTCATCGGCATCATATTCGGCTACTATCCGGCCCGACGCGCCGCCAAGCTCGACCCGGTGGAGTCGCTCAGGTATCAATGACGCTTAGCTACCGTCTGCGGTCGGCGCGGATACTGCCGGCACCCGGAGTGTTTTTGGGTGCCGGCAG
>DOMT01000121.1:249-9966 GCA_003509825.1 Coriobacteriia bacterium | reverse complement strand
CGCCTGCGGTACCGCCCGTGAAGTGGGTACCTTCATGCATCGTCTGCCGGCCGACCTGCTCACCGCCAACGCCCAGCATCGTCGCTTCACCGAAGCTTGCTGGGGCCTGCCGAGCATGTACCTGGACGGCCCGAACACCGACGGCTCCGCTGGAACCGATCCCGCAGGTGTCGATGACGGCCTTAAGCTCGCCGGCATGCACACCACCGCGATCTTCCGCAACCTCGCCAAGGGTAACGTCAAGTTCCTGTGGTCCGCACACAATAACTGGGCCGTTTCGATGCCCAACCTAACCCGCTTCCTGGGTAAGACCCCGCAGCACACCACGGCCGGTGGAACAACCTCCACCACACAGGGTGTCTTCGACGGCTTCATCGTCGTCAACGAGGTCTATCCCACGCTTTCCACCCAGTATGCCGACGTCGTGCTGCCGGCCGCCATGTGGATCGAGCGCGAGGGCCAGTTCGGTAACGCCGAGCGCCGCACTTCCGTGTTCGAAAAAGCCGTCAACCCTCCGGGAGACGCTAAGTGGGATGCCTGGATCATGCTTAAGGTCGCCGAGAAGGTGCTCGAGGGTGAGAAGATCGGCGATAAGGACGCCATGAGCGTGCTCTTCGGTAAAGACTCCCTGAACTGCAACATCTGGGACACCGCCACGAGCGATTTCGTATCCCAGGATCAGCGTGAGATCAACCGTACGGTCTGGGAAGAGTATATCGGATTCACCAACTACGACTTCATGCCCGAGGCCGCCAAAGCCATTGATGGCGATGCCGACAAGAAGTTCGGTACCACCGCCGACGACGGAACCTACACCGCCGCTCCGATGAAGATGGAAAACAAGCGTCTTGCTCCCTACGATGCCTATCTCAACCGTCACGGTCTTACCTGGCCGGTGCGTGGTACGGGCACCGATTGGTCGACCTACAGGTCCACGAAATGGCGCTTCTCCAACGGCACGGTCGAAGGTATGGATAACGACGGTGTGAAGCAGTATGGTCCCGCCGATCGTCAGGGCGACGATGTGGTCTTCTATAAGACTCCGGGCCTCAAGCCCAAGGTCGTCTTCCGTCCTTACGAGCCGCCGGCAGAAGAGCCCGACGCCGAGTATCCGTTTTTCTTCTGCACCGGCCGCCTGCTCGAGCATTGGCACACCGGTTCCATGACCCGTCGCGTCTCCGAGCTCAACAACGCTTTGCCCGAGGCACTGCTGGACATGAACAGCGCCGATCTCTCCTCGCTCGGTCTCAAGGACGGCGACATGGTCAAGGTGACCTCGCGCCACGGTTCCTTTAAGATCAAGGTGTCCACGGCCGGACGCACCACTCCGCCTAAGGGCGTGGTCTTCGCTCCGTTCTTCCAGGATGATCCCGACGGTGCTCTGATCAACCTGGCCGTACACGATTACTTCGATCCGCTTTCCAAGGAGCCGGACTACAAGAAGACCTGCGTTAAGATCGAGAAAGCGTAAGGTATAGACTATGAAAAAGAAACTTATAATACTTGCCACCGTTTTTGCTTTGGTCATGTCGATGGGTCTTTTGGCCGCTTGCGCGGGTGGCACAAGCACCACGACCACCACCGCGACGACCGTCGAGCGTGACGGCCTGCCGAACAACCTGCCGAATGCCGATCATCTGAACTACATCGAGCTTCAGACCAAGACGGGCAAGGAATGTCAGACCTGTCACATGGCGACCGATGACAAGGGTACCCCGACCCAGAAGGATGCCGGCATCATGCCCGCAGACCACTATGTGGACGGAAGCTATGCCTCCAAGCAGTTTGACCCGCAACGCATCCAGTGTGGTTCCTGCCACGCCGGACCTGCGACCACCAAGTAATTGAGGTAAAAGGGGCGGGTGGCTCGGCCCTGATTCAGTGTGCCTTAAGCCGCGGGCCTTTGTTTTTTCGCATCGGATAAAGATTGAAGCAGAAAGAGAGTCCATGGTAATTTCAAGTCTCGTCGTCGAAACGTTCCCCGATTTCACCGCCGACATCCAAAAAGGTCTTTCGGAGATCGATAAGGTCGAAGTGCACGACGTCAACGACAATAAGATCGTCGTTACCATAGAGGCCGACAGCGTCGATGAATCCCACGCCATCGCCAATTCGTTCGTGGCTTTCGAAGGGGTTGTCAACGTTAATCTGATCTATGCGAATTTCGAAGATGATCCCGACATCGCAAAGGCAGCATCACGATGAACGCTGGAAAAGACAACTTTGCACCGACCGTGCCACCCAAATCACCGCGTAGGCGATGGACCGTTGCGAGAAGGATCGTGCAGTTGTTCTTTCTCATGTTGTTCCCCCTGCCTATTTTGCTGGCATTTTGGAGTTTGCTCGGCCTTTCCGTCGGGGAGAATTTCAGGATACCGACCCCCGGTGAGCTGCCGTTTTACGGCAGCCTTTCGTCTTCCTATTTCTTCGGTCTGGAGTTGCTGGATCCCTTTGCGGTGCTGCAGGTGATCGTGGCTTCCAAGGCCTTCAGTCTCGACTGGTTGATTTTCGCCCTACCGATCTTTGCCGCCTATCGACTGATCAGGGGCAGGGTGTTCTGCGGCTGGATCTGCCCGGCGAATCTGATACTGGAGTTCACCGATTTTTTGCGTAGGGTATTTAAGATCAAGGTCAAGGAGCATACGGTTCCACGACGTGCCAAGATATTCGTGGCGCTCNNGAAGCGTACTCGTACTGTCGGCGATTCTCAGCATGCTGGTATTCGAAGTCTTTTCGCCGATCAGCGCCATGAACAAGCTTCTTTTATTCGGCGGTACCGCCGGCGTGTTGACGCTGGTGGCGATCATTGTTACGGAGATGTTTTGGGGGCACCGCGTGTGGTGCCGGGCGCTTTGTCCCTTGGGAGGATTCTATCAGCTGATCGGGCGCCTGGGGTTTTTCAACGTTCGCATCTCGCAAAAGGATTGTATACATTGTGATCGCTGCAAGGACAGATGCCTTGCCGATCCCGCCATTCTGGATCCGGTACTCGAGGATAGGAGTCGGACGGTCAAAGCGGGTGACTGCATGTTGTGTGGTGCTTGTGTGGACGTTTGCCCCACCAAGGCGCTGAAGATCCGTCTGTCCCTCGATCATTACAAATCGCCAAAATAAACGGCAAATACAACGACAATCAAATAGGCTTGTGCGATAATCCCGTTAACCATGGAGAGGAAAACGGGCATCTGCATCATACGAAAATGGAGGGTATATGGGCGATCGTTTCCGACAAGCGATACAATCCGGCGAATNNAGTTATGAACTCGTGCCCGGCAGGGGGGCGCGGGAGGAAATCCAATATAAAGAGATGGAAGAGGCACGGCGCATCCATGCTACCGGTGCCGTACATGCGGTAACCTTCGCCGATAACCCGGGGGGCAACCCTGCGATTCTTGCAGACAGCGTGGCGTGGGAATTCGCTGCCGACGATATCTCGACTCTGGTTCATTTCACCTGCAAAGACAGAAATCGCAACCAGATGCTCTCCCAGTTGTATGCGCTGGAGCGCCGGGGGCTCAACAATTTGCTGGTGATGTCGGGCGATTTTACCGGTTCGGGCTGGTGGGGTTGCGCGCAGCCCGTCTTCGACATCGATCCCGTCCAGGCACTCAAGCTGATAGGGGAGATGAATGCCGGCTTGGAGGTTACGACGTTTCGCGGTACGGTCGAGGAGCAGCCGACGCATTTCTTTGCAGGTGTTGCGGTGAGTCCGTTCAAGTGGACCGAGGCGGAGACGATGACCCAATACTACAAGCTGGAAAAAAAGATCGTCGCAGGTGCGCAGTTCGCCATCTCTCAAATCGGCTTCGATGCCCGTAAAATGGCGGAATTGCCCCGTTACCTCAGGCAACGTGGGTGTGAGATACCCCTTATCGCCAATATATATGTTCTGTCGGCCGCCGCCGCCCGTTACATGCGAACGGGCAAGGTTCCGGGTTGTTATATCAGCGACGATCTTCTCGAAGTCTTGCAGGAAGAGGCGCGATCCGAAGATAAGGGTAAGCGAGCCCGGTTGCTTCGTAGTGCCAAGGTCATAGCCGTTGCCCGGGGCCTGGGATATCGCGGTGCGCATATCGGTGGTTTGAATGTTTCGGCGGAGGATGTCGTCACGATTCTCAAGCTTGCCGATGAGGGTCGCAGTAACTGGGAGTCTTGGGCCGAAGACCTGCAATTCGGTCAACCGGATGGGTTTTACCTTTATGACGAGGCGGGGGAGATGAACTCCGAGCAAGTTGCTCTTTCGGCGCTTCGTGCCTACCCGACGCTTGATATCGAACTCTCCGCAGAAGACATCAGATGCAATCCGGATTATGCCTTTCTGCGAAAAAATAGCATCACCAACTGCCCTAAAAATCAGTACAACGGTCCCTGTGGGGGCGGCATGGAAACATGGTGTGAGATGTATCCCGAAAAGCGGCGTTGTGTGTATGTGAGCGCTTATGCGCAGCTGAAGAAAGACGGCGGACTCGACAAGCTGTCGGGTCCGATATATCCACCTGCAGATTGGAATACCTAACGAGTCGGGCTGGGCCTATTCGAAGACATCGATTCATTGTCGATGACCCGAGCCGGATTCCCTTCCCGTGCAACGCCCTCGACGGGCGGACTATGAAAAATGACCGGAAAACGAGTGAAAGGATCACAGGAAAACTATGATGGATGAACAAACGATAAAGGCTTTGCGGCCTGATGCGCTCACACCTGCGGAGATAGTCGCAAAAGCCATTCAGACAGGTGTCACCAAGGCGAACATGCAGTTCAGGCAGGTTTTTGTTCTCTCGATCCTTGCCGGAATGTTCATCGCCATGGGGGGCATGTACATGCTGATCATGAAGGCGGACCCGACGATACCGTTCATCGCCTCCCAAATACTCGGAGCATTTGGGTTTTTACTCGGGCTGTTTTTGGTTATCTGCGCCGGAGCCGAGCTGTTTACCGGCAACACGCTGCTGATATGCGGCAAGTTGTCTAACAAGTTGGCGTGGGGCGCAATGTTGAAGAATTGGGCCATCGTTTGGATCGGTAATCTCATAGGATCCCTGATCATGGTTGCCATACTCTTCTTTTCAAATTTCTGGGCGATCAACGGGGATGCCGTCGGTAGTGCGATGATAACGGTCGCCACAAGCAAAATAGCTCAGCCGTGGCACGTGATTCTGCTTAAGGGCATCATGTGTAACCTGCTCGTTTGCCTGGCCGTTTGGGTGGGTTACGCGTCGCGCACGATCGTCGACAAGTTCTTTGCCATCGTGCTGCCGATTACGGCGTTTGTTGCAGGAGGATTCGAGCACTGCGTTGCCAACATGTTCTTTTTGCCTATGGGCCTGGTGATGAAGCTGTCAGGCTTTGGATATGCGNNGGGACGGCGGACATCTCGCAACTCGATTTCGTCGGTATACTCCACAACATCTCGGCGGCGACCATCGGTAACATCATCGGCGGAGCATTCCTCGTCGGAGCCGTCTATTGGTTCGTCTACGCCAAAAGGGAAAAAGCCGGCGCCTGATGATAAGGCGGAGCGCACGTAGGCGGCCACAGCGTCTGCGTGCGTGTGCAGACGCTTTAATTCGCATGCTACCTGCTTCTGTGTCTGAAATACATATTTATCGCAAACAGCTCGTTGAATCGGCTGTGACTCGGGAGATATATCTCCTCCGCGTTGCGGGCGGTTCGGAGCATTCCGTACATCGTGCTTTCATCAAAGCACATCTTTGTGGCTCCCTCCAGACTGCTGTTGCCGATCGGCGTGACATTCGATGCGAGATAATCCGGAAGTAGCCCGCAGATCAGCGCGCTTTCCGGGTTATAGGACTGTCCCGACCCTCCGGCGAGAAACACTCTGCCCGGTAGCGGTCCACCCATCTCGGACAAGATGATATCGATGGCGGTGCGAACGGCGCTTTTAGCGCGCTGGAATTCCCGGACATCGTTTTGGGTGATGTAGATCTCCCGATCGAAATCGGCGCGCGAAGAGTGGGAACGGCTTTGGATCACCGTCATCCTACTGCTCTCCGCTTTGCTTTTGCCGACGGTGGGAAGCTGTAGGCCCGGCAGACCTGCCGCCGAAAGCCCTGTCGATGACAGCAGGCCGTTTTCATCGATGCCGCCGGTCGATGCCAAGACGGCCATGAGATCGAGCAACCCCGACCCGGTGATACCCACGGCGGGCGATTTTCCGATGGTTCTGTATTCGAGATGGCCTCGGTTGAAGCGTATCGAGGAGACGGCTCCGCGCACCCCACCCGAGCCGCATTCGATATTAACGCCCTCGAACGCCGAGGCTGCGGCAACCGAGGTACAGAGTGTGGTGTCACCACGCTTAAACACGATTTCCGTGCTGTTTCCGATGTCTATGAGCAGGTAGTCGTCTTTATCTTTAAGCGTGCAGAGTCCCGCAAAAATGTCACCCCCGACGAAAGCGGAGATGTACGGCATCAGGGTGCATTCGATATCCAGAAGCTCGCTACCGAAAATCCTTTCGTAAAGATAAGGGTTTACAACCGGAAACCGTGGCTCGAAAGGCGAGCTTCCGAGAGACCTACAGGGAAAATTGAGAAGCAGATAGGTCATGGCCGTGCTACCTGCGATGACGAGTTTGTCGACCATATCGGAATAAACGTGATTTCTTCTGAGCATGCCGGCGATCGAGCGGTTGAGTTGCCGCGTGATCACCGCAGACAGCCGGGAGGCATCGTCGAGGGAAACCGAGATCCGCTCTGCACCGTCGCAGCCGTATTCACGCTGTGCGTTGTAATCGACGAAGTAATCGATATCCTCCCCGGTGGACAGGTCCATCAGTTTGCCGACCACGGCCGTCGTGCCGAGATCTATAGCGATCGCAAATCCTTTTCGAAGCGGATCGTAGCGCCGATCTTCCACCGCTGCAATCGATCGATTTTGCACCAATTGTCTTGATTCCGTGCGCGTGTTGACCATAATATGTTTTCGAGCCCCCTTGAAGTACTGTAGTGCCTATGTTTCGCGTCTCCGTTTCCGATGATTCGTCGAAGCGGATTCGTTGGATTCGGTGTAGGTTTTTTCTGCGGGAAGCAGACCGGTTATGGGTGTTCCCAAGTCGAGCAGGTTTTTCAGCTCCCGGACCATGCCGGTGATATCGGTGAGACAAATTATCCATTCGTGTGAATATCGACGCGAGATTTCACCCGATATCGCATATTGGACGGTGAGGTGATTGGTGGGGGCGCCGTACTCGTCACGCGCTATATCCCACTTACACCGGATGTTCGTTTCGGAGATCTTCCTCTGCCATGCTTCCTCGGTGCCGCAGTAGGTCTTGTCGTATACGGAGCAGGTGGCTTTTTCGAATATATAATCGAACCCCGATCTTTTTATGTCTACCGCCAACACACGAGACCGGCCCCTTTTCGTACTCCAATTGCTGCGATGCATCGCCCAGAGAAACGAAGGCTTGAGCCAGTTGATCTTTTCATGATTGAACTTCTGTCCGAATGTGCCGAGCGCGAGCGCCTCATCGGCAATGGAATCGGTGGTTAGATGATAGACACGTATGCTCGAGGTGTCATAGAGAGCCCTGAAACATCTCCCGGAAATGACCTTCATAGTTTTCTCCCTCGGACCCAATCCCGTATATGCATGATGATGAATAGACGAGAAGTTTAATGATACCATGTTACAGGTGTTTTAGGGATGGCGTTCCTTAAAGCCGCAACATGAGTAATCACGGAGGTATTCCGTAAACAATGCTATATAATTCATCACGAAGAAATAACAATGCCATCATCTCTACGTAGGAAGATGATACGCCGTACGCTTGTTCCGAAGGGATCACGATACAACCGATGGAAATACTGATCATTGCCGTTGTTATATTTGCGCTGGTATTCGAGTTTATCAACGGTTTCCATGATACGGCGAACGCCATTGCAACTTCGGTATACACGCGAGCACTTTCGGTCGGTGCTGCGATTGCCTTGGCCTCGGGAATGAACTTCGTAGGCGCTTTGATGTTCGAGGGGGTCGCCAAAACCATCAGCAGCGGTTTGGTCGGTGGCGAGATAGAGCTCTACGTCATTTTGGCGGCATTGCTCGGAGCTATCGTCTGGAACCTGGTGACCTGGTGGAGAGGAATCCCCAGCTCGTCATCGCATGCGCTCATCGGCAGTTTGATAGGTGCCGCGGTCATGTATGCGATGTCACTCGATGACATTATCTGGTCCGGAGTGCTCAACAAGGTGATCATTCCGCTGTTCACCTCACCGCTCATCGGCTTCTTTCTCGGCTTTATGGTGATGAAGCTTATCAACTGGTTGGTGCACCGTATTCCGCGTAACAAGGTCAATAAGGTCTTTTTGCGCCTTCAGATATTTTCCGCGGCTGCGGTTGCCTTCATGCACGGTACGAATGATGCCCAAAAAACCATGGGTATCATCACCATGGCATTGTTTGTCGCCGCCATGTTACCCGATCCCGGTCATATTCCGCTGTGGGTGAAGATTCTCTGTGGCGCCACCATGGCGGCGGGCACCGCCGTCGGCGGTTGGAAGATCATGAAGACCATGGGCGGGGGAGTGACGAAGCTGGAGCCTGCGGGCGGATTTGCAGCTCAAACCACTTCCGCGTCGGTTATCGGCATCATGACCGCTCTGAATGCTCCGATATCCACGACCCACGCCATCACCACCTCGGTTATGGGTGTAGGGAGTTCGAGGCGCTTGAAGTCGGTGAAGTGGAAGGTTGCCAAAGATATCGTCACCACCTGGGTTATCACTCTGCCGGTCTCGGCCGCTTTGGGGGCCGCCTTTACCTTTGTGCTCGGTTTTGTCTTTTAATCGACGGCGAGCGCTTTATGGCAAAGCCTTTTAAAACACGCAACAGCAAGCTTAAAAGATGGCTCATACCGTGCTTTTTCGCGATTATCGTAGCGGGCTGGAGCCTCTCACTTGTATCGGGCGGATATCCGATACCCGATGCGCATCATACGGCGTTCTTCGCTCATATCGAGGAGAGCGGGTTTTTTACCGCATCTCCGTCGTTTCTCCATAATGTTCTACTCGCCACCCCGTTTGCCTTGAGTCGGGACTTGATCGGATTCGATGGTGCGGTTATCCTCGCGCTTTCCTTCAAGCTCGCCCTCATAGCTTTGTGCCCGGCTTACGCCTGTCATTGGCTCTATCGACGAGGACTGCCGGTGTGGGTGGGGTTCGTGGCTGCCGTCGCTGCGGCGGCTTTTTGGCCGTTTGCGGGGAGTGCGGCCGGTGTCGATTCGTCGGCGACCATCGTAGCTTGCCTGCTACTTCTTGCGCTCAAGACGGTGGATGCGCTCAGGGACGATTGTATCGGTCTCAGAAAAGGCGCTACATTGCCGGCTATTTTGATTCTCCTTTCGATTCTCGTCCATCTTCATCCCGCCTTTTGCGCTCCGGGTATCGTGTTTGCGGTGTGTCTGATCATGGTGCCCGTCCGCAGTAAAATGAGGGTGTTCGGGCATGTGTTGGTAGCAGCGGTGGTAAACGTCGTACTTCTTGTTTTGGTTTTGCCGTATCTCGGGTTACAGGAGGCTCCGCAGGTTTTTTCGGCCGGGCTCCTGCACCCGGATATCGAGTTTGTATTCACCTGGGCGTTGCTGCCCGTTGCCGCGGTAACGGTGTGGCTGATGTTCGCTAAGCCGCTTCGGAATCTGCTGACGGTCGTTTTGCTGCTCTTGCTCTATCCTCTCGCCGTGTCCGGGGTGTTTTT
>DOMT01000121.1:0-238 GCA_003509825.1 Coriobacteriia bacterium | reverse complement strand
CTTTGCCGATTTTGGCAACGGTGCCCTTCATGTATGAGTATTCCGAGACCAAAGACGAGATACGCTCGCGGCTACTCGAAGCACGAAAAGCGATTCCGCGCGAGGAGCGCGTCGTCCGAAGCCAAACGGCTTGCAAGAAATTGTCCGAGGATCTCAAACGGTTTAACAAAGATGGGGGTTTTATCGGACTCTATTCCGCATTCGGCAGCGAGCTCAGCCTCGAGCCGTTGAAGGCGGA
>DOMT01000187.1 GCA_003509825.1 Coriobacteriia bacterium | reverse complement strand
CACCGTGGTCGGTGGGGGGTCGGCGGTAAGCCCCGGTCTTTTGTACGGTGGCGGCGCTGCGGTCGGTGCCGGCGGTGTCGGAGTGGGCACCACGGGCGGCGGCTTCAGGCAACCTTTGTTGCAAAGTTCATACGCGGCGGTCAACTGATGACTGTTTTGTTAAAAGATGCGGGTGGAGGTACGGGTAGTACGGCGATGGGGGCGGCTACCGCCGCGCGCGCCATCCCTGTGGATACGATCGCTCCCGTGATGGACGACACTCAACTGCTCTATATCTACGACGGCTCGCTTGAGGGTATGTTCACCGCGGTTTTCGAGGCATTCAGGCGCAAGGAGGAACCCGTCAACATCGTAAAAGACGGCTTTATCCAACAGAGCCTGTTGCATTCCCATATCCCTATCGAGACCGATCTCACACTGGCCGAGAGAGTGCGGGTCTGCTTGATCGACAAGTTGGGTCTCGCGAATTACGAACGTATCATCAGGGGCTTTTTATCCGACGATTGCGAAAAAGGAGGTATCCTCTATCGTTATATCCGCTACACGATGCGCAAAGGTGGACGGTCGTGTCTGGATTTGGCCCATCCGGCGGTTGCGGACTTCGAGAATCTGCAAAAGCGAGTCTCCAACGAAGCCCATCACATGTTGATGTTCATCCGCTTCGCCCAACTCGAAAACGGTGTCTANNGGCGAGCGTGGTGCCGCTGATCATGGATCACTTCGCCGCTCGCTTCAACGTGCAGCCCTTCATCGCCTACGACAGGGTTCACGGCATGGCGGGTGTTTTCGACACCGAGAAGTGGTGGATGGTCGACGCGAATGAAATCCAACTTCCCGGCAACAGCCAACTCGAAGATGATTTTAGATCGCTCTGGCAGACCTTTTACGACACCATCGCCATCGAAGAGCGGCGAAACCCCGCTTGCCAGCGCAATTTCATGCCCAAGCGCTTCTGGGGTAACATGTGCGAGCACATTCCTGCCCAACTCAGAAACATCAGACCCACCACCGCCACTCCGACACAGGTTGCGAAGCAGGCCGCACGCGCGCTGCCCGGCAATGGCGTGCGTGCGGGGTCAGCACTGCTTCCGACGAGCGATGGGTACGGGGCCTCCCCGAAGAGGACTGCAAGGTCATCTTCGGGGCATGAAAAGAAAGCCCGCCTCCAAATGGAGTGCGAGCTTTCGGTGTAGCGTGTGCCGGGTCGGGCCGACGATTACTTCGTATCGATATCCACACTACCTAGATTGCATTTGATGTTGAGATAAGTCGCCTCTCGTGTATCGGAACGGGTGGATACGGGGGAGCCGAGGCCGCGCCCGTTCATGTTGATCGAACCCAGGTCCGTAGCTATGTCATAGCCCAAATCCGCCTCTTTATTGGTTAGATCGAGGTTAAGGGAACCCAAGTCCAAGGTGAGTCGGCCGCTGCCGTTGAGAGCCCCCGAGTAATCGAATCCGCCGAGATTCAGCTTGATGTCGGGGTCTTTGAGTGAGGAGTCGATAAGGTTGAGGCTGCCCGCGTCCATTTTGAACTTTGTGGTGTTGTTTACGACCAGCCCCGTTATGTCGCAGCCGCCGAGATTCATATCCACATCCACCGTGTCGGCAGAGATGTTGGAGCCCTTGAAGTATCCCGCATCGAGCTGAGCTCGTAAGCTCTTGGTGCTCAGACCGTCGATCTTCAAGCTGCCGAGGTCGTTTTTGATCGAAACGCTGTCAAAACCGGTATCCGCAGGATAGGTCAAAACGAGCTTGTTGACCGTAGTGTTGAAACCGAAATTACCGAAACCCCAATTCCACCCGAAAAACCCGCTGCTTGCCGAACGTGAATCGATGCGCAGGCCCCCGCCGCTTTCACTGATATCCAACGTGACGGCACTTGCGTCATAAGTGCCCTCCAACCTAAACGCATCACCTTGCCGAAGCTCGAGTTCCAAGATATCGGTGTTGATCTCCACGGAGCTAAGATTGCGGAAGCTCTCGTCTACAACAGTGTTACGTTCACCTTGCCCTGCCACATGAATGCCCCCGCCGCCGATGGAAACGGGAATCATTCCACCGAGCGCAAATCCTATTCCGGAAACCACTCCGCCGACAACGATCAATACCGCTGCTATTATCAAGAAGTTTCTTATCCGCTTGCTCATTGTGCCACCCTTTCTTTTCTCGAAAGCTTTACGCGAATGGCATTAAACAGTTTTGCGACACCGCGTATCGCAAAACGAGCCAACGCGCCGAACGCGATTGCCAAAAGGATGAAGAATCCAAGTCCGACCAGCCCCGAACCGATGTAGTAAATCCCGGCCGGCGGGCTGACGAACAAAAGCACGATACCCGTGAAGACACTCACGACTCCTGCGATAGCCAGCGCGATGACCGCGACTCCGAGGGTGATCAATAGCGCAAAAAGCATCAAGAGAACCGCAAGGATGAGAGCGAATAACGCGATAGCCAGGGGGATGCCGACCGGCAGTGCCAGGATGCCCAGAAGAACCGCCCAAACGATACCCATGTCCGACTTCTTTTTTTCCGGCTGGGGAGCGGTTTGAGCTCCCGGGGCCTGCTGGCGCTGGTAAGGCTGCCAAGGCTGCTGCCCGACCGCTGCCTGCCCCTGCGCTTGCTGATAGGGATTTCCGGGCCCTGCTTGGTTCGGCTGCTCCGAAAAAGCTTCTCCACTCCGCACAGGCACGATCACCTGCGGATTGAGCACCGCGGCTTGCTGTGAGAGGGGAGCTGCAGCGATATCGGCCTTGATCTGAGCTGCCAAGCTGCGCGGGCTTCCGAGCACCGTCTCGGCATCGAATACGCCCTCGGCCTCCGCCTCGGCATCGATCAGATATTCGTTATAGTAGGCCAGAGCGTTTTGCTTGTCGTCGCCCGCCAGCCCCTTCAACTCCTTTTCCAACTCCGCGAGGTACGTTTTGATATCCATCATGCATCCCTTCCCAGAAAGCCGTCGAGGCGGTCTCTGAACTCGTGCCAATCTCCGTAAAACTCTTCCAATTGCTTCTTTCCCGCTTCCGTGATCGCGTAATACCTACGATTTCGGCCCATGTGCGGCTTGTCATAGGTTTTGAGAAACTCATTACCCTGAAGCCGCCTCAGAACCGGATAGAGCGTCGACTCGGAGACCTGCAAACTGTCACGCAGCTTTTGAGTGAGCTCATACCCGTAGGTGTCTGCCTCCGCAAGCATGGATAAAACACATGCGTCGAGCAAACTCGCCGTTATCTGAAAAGCCAAGGCACACCTCCAATACTTTGATTACAACAATAT
>DOMT01000097.1:5504-7653 GCA_003509825.1 Coriobacteriia bacterium | reverse complement strand
TGCGCGAACTGTTCCGCAGGCTGCGGCACACACTCCTCCGCCGGGGTAACGATGGTCGGGCCCGGCAACCGGTCGACCGGTTGCATGGCAGCCTCGGCTTGACGAGCCTCATCCTGTACAGGAGAAGCCGACACCGGCTGCACAGGTTGAACCTGATCCACCACTGCAGGGATCTGCTGCCCACCTGCAGCAGCTTCCGCTTGACCGGTCGGTTGTGACTCTATCGGAGCCTCCGCTTGCTTACTTCCGCAATAGGGGCAGAATCCGGAGATATCGGGAATGTCCTTCCCACAATTGGCACATAGCATAACACCATCCATCTATAGGAACGCTCTGTCGTTTTCCCTATTATACTCGCAAAAACCATGCCGACACCGCCATGCAATTCACGGTTACCCAACGTGTTGGCGGGGTATCGCCCTACAGTGGGCCTTTGTTTTGGAGGGTGTTGCGCATCTGGCGAAAGCTGGCCGCCACGGCGCGGATGTTTCCGACGCCGGCGTTATCCAGGCGGTCGAAGCCGACGTCGGAATCGTTGACGATTGCAGAAAGTGACCCGTATTCGCTGATGATTCGGGCGGTGGCTGCCTCATCGAGCATCGAGATGGTTGAGACGACCCTGAAGCCGCGCGGATGCAGATGATCCTCGTCGGCAACGGGGTCGGTGATGCCCAAGATCATCATGACGGTCCCGGTATCGAGCTCGTCTTGCTGGTGCTTTACCAGTTCGCGCGCGATCTTGCGCGCTTCCTTTTCCGACGAGGTCTTGGCGTAATCCCTGATGGTGAGTAAAAAGGATGTGGCCACCCCGTGCATGATCTCCCCCAGCTGATTGCGCAAAAGCCCGCTGTTGTTGCCGAGGAAGTTGATGGTCCTGTCGGTGTACGATGCGATTCTGATCAGGTTGCTGTAACGCGCCAAAAGCCCGGCAACATCCACCACCGTAACCAGGNNGTTGCCTTATCGAGGTTGTTCTTGGCGCTCTGCAGGGCGAGGATACCTTGATTGCTTTTGGAGAACAGGATGTTGTCCGATTCCAAGGTCAGGCTGCGGCTGTTGCTGTAGATGGTGGTTTGATTGCGTCGCTTGGAAATCGCGATCACCACCGCATCGGTCTGGGCGCTGGTGCGCGCCGCCGAACGATGTCGCATGCCCGTCTCGCTGGTAACGAGGGTCGGATCGGGATTGAGATGAAAGTTGGCACAGATGATCTGCTCGCAATCCTCCGACAAAAGAATGGCGCCGTCCATCTTGGAAAGCTCAAACAGCCGCTGGGGAGTGTAGGGGATGTCGATACGAAAGCCACCGTTGCCGATCGCCAAAACACCTTTGACGTCGCCGATGCAGATAAGCGCACCGTTTTGCGCGGAGATGATCATATCGATGGCCTCACGCAAAGGCGTACCGGGCGCAACCCGGCTGATCGTATTGTCAAAAATGCTATGGGTTGTCTCAGGCAAAATACTGCGCGCTTGTTCCATACGACACGTTCCTCCAATGCCGATCCCCGCAAAAAGGGAACTCTCCGAATCTCCTACCGACTATTTTACAATAACTTCTCCGATTCCANNCTCCAACCGAGACACTCGAAGCAAGGCACAGACAAAAGGACCCGACGGTTTTCGTCGGGTCCTTGGGTTTAACACTTGAGCCGCATGTGGCCTAGTTCTCCAGCGTGAGTCCTCCGCCGGCGGTGCCGCCGCCCTTGGACTTACCTTTGCCACCGCCGAAAATCGGTGTGATCAACTCGGCCTCGGTGGCGATGGTCTGCCGCTTGCGCGGCGCGGGGATTTCTCCCTTGCCCTTTGCAAACTTAACCTCTTCGCCGTCGTAATCGGCCTCGATGACATCGCCGGCCTTCCACTTGCCCTCAAGCAGCTGCTCGGAGATGGGGTCCTCCAGGATGCGCTGGATGGCGCGACGCAAAGGCCGGGCACCGAAGGTCACATCCGTGCCTTCCTCAGCGATGAAGTCGCGTGCGGTCGCGGAGATGTTGATGGTCATGCCCTGCTCGATCAGGCGATCGCGCAGGTCGTCCACCATGAGCTCGACGATCGAGCCGATCTGCTCCTTGGTCAGCGACTTGAAGACGATGATCTCGTCGATACGATTGAGGAACTCGGGGCGGAAAAGCTTTTTCATCTCGGTC
>DOMT01000097.1:0-5438 GCA_003509825.1 Coriobacteriia bacterium | reverse complement strand
GATGATGATGGTGTTGCGGAAGTCCACCTTGCGACCCTGGCCGTCGGTGAGTCTGCCCTCTTCCAAAATCTGGAGCAGGATGTTGAAGACGTCGGGGTGCGCCTTTTCGATCTCGTCGAAGAGCACCACGGAGTACGGACGTTGACGCACGGCCTTGGTGAGCTGGCCGCCCTCGTCGTAGCCCACGTAACCCGGAGGCGAACCCACGAGACGCGACACGGTGTGTTTTTCCATATACTCCGACATGTCGAAGGAGATCAGCGCATCCTCGCTGTTAAAGAGGAACTCCGCCAAAGCCTTGGACAGTTCGGTCTTACCTACGCCCGAAGGACCGAGGAAGATGAACGAGCCTGCCGGACGTTTGGGATCCTTAAGACCCGAGCGTGAGCGGCGGATGGCCTTGGAGATGGCCGTAACGGCCTCTTCCTGACCGACGATACGCTCGTGCAATACCGTCTCCATGCGCAGCAGCTTTTCGGTCTCGGCCTCGGTGAGGTCGGCAACGGGCACGCCTGTGGACATCGAGACGATGTCGGCGATCTCCTTGCCGGTGACCTCGGTAACGTTCTTATCGTTTTCGGTGCGCCACTTCTCTTCGAGCTCCTCGCGCTCGCGCAGCAGCTGTTTTTCGCTGTCGCGCAGCTTTGCGGCGGTTTCGAAGTTCTGTGTGGCGATGGCCTCTTCCTTTTCGGCACGGATCTTGCGGATCTTCTCGTCCATCTCGTGCACGTCGGTGGGGATGGTCATGTTGCGTATGCGCATACGGGCACCGGCCTCGTCGATGACGTCGATGGCCTTATCCGGCAAAAAGCGATCCTGTACGTAGCGGTCGGCCAACGAAACCGCGGCTTCCAAGGCTTCGTCGGTGAAGCGCACACGATGGTGTGCCTCGTAGCGGTCACGCAGCCCCTCCAAGATCTTGAAGGCCTGTTCGCTGCTGGGTTCCTGGATGATCACCGGCTGGAAGCGACGCTCCAAAGCGGTGTCTTTCTCGATGTGTTTGCGATACTCATCCGAGGTCGTGGCGCCGATGACCTGGATCTCACCGCGCGACAGCGGCGGTTTGAGGATGGCGGCTGCGTCGATCGAACCCTCGGCCGAGCCCGCACCGATGATGGTATGCATCTCGTCGATGAACAGGATCACGTCGCGGCGGTCGGACACTTCCTTAACCACACGCTTCATGCGCTCCTCGAACTCGCCGCGATACTTGGAACCCGCAACCAGTGCGGCCACGTCGAGCGTGATGATCTGCTTGTGTCTGAGGATGTCGGGCACCTGCTCGGCGGCGACGAGCTGGGCCAGGCCCTCGGCGATCGCCGTCTTACCCACGCCGGGATCGCCCAAAAGCAGCGGATTGTTCTTGGTGCGACGTGAGAGGATCTGCATCACACGCTCGATCTCGTGCTCGCGCCCGACCACCGGGTCGAGCTTGCCTTCCTGCGCCTTTTGGGTGAGGTTGGTGCCGAACTCATCGAGGATGTTGCCACCCTCGCTGTAGTCATCTTCCATAAAATCCTGCGGACCGGCAAACGCCGTGGATTGGTGCAGGATGTCGATGACGGNNTCGAAGCGTCGATGCCCATCTGCGAAAGCGCCTGGATGGCAACGCCGTTGCCCTCGCGCACGATACCGAGCAGCAGGTGCTCGGTGGAGATGTAGTTTTGCCCCAGCTGCATCGTCTCGCGCAGCGCGAACTCCAACACCCGCTTAACGCGCGGTGTAAAGCTCAAGTGCCCGCTCGGAGCGTTGGGGTCAACCTCGATGATACCTTTGATCTGCTCCAAAACATGATCGTAGGTTGCGTTGATATTGTTGAGTGCCTGAGCGGCGATACCCTCTTTTTCGCGGAGCAGACCGAGCAGGAGATGCTCGGTGCCCACGTAGGGCTGCTTTAACGTACGCGCCTCTTCTTGGGCCAAAGCCAAGACGTTACGCGCCTTATCGGTGAATCGTTCGAATGACATGCTGCAAACTCCCTCGTTACTGTGGGTGTTTGGTTTTGCATGAGGTCTTTGTACTTCCCCTCGGCATATCCTGGATCACCCACAAACCTATACGACCTCCGTCGCCGAACCGCCTATTTCACGAGAACCCGATACCTCGGTACTCCTGAAAAACTCAAGCCTCATCACGCATGTGGGGGAACAACAGCACGTCGCGGATCGACGATGAATCGGTCAACAGCATGACCAGACGATCGATCCCCAAACCCATACCACCGGCAGGCGGCATGCCGTATTCCAACGCACGAATGTAGTCCTCGTCGTAACCCATGGCCTCCTCATCACCGGCGTCCTTTGCCGCCACCTGGGCGGCGAAACGCTCGCGTTGATCGACCGGGTCGTTGAGCTCCGAGAACGCATTCGCAAACTCCCGTCCACAGATGAGAAGCTCAAAACGGTCGGTGACGTCCTCGCTGCCCGCCTTCTTTTTTGCCAGAGGCGATGTCTCCAGCGGGTGCTCGGTCACAAACGTCGGTTGTACGAGCTTGCCCTCCACGAGCTTCTCGTACAATTCGGTGATAATTTTACCCTTCCCCCAACCCTCTTGTAAGATAATCTGATAACGGTTGGCTAAGGTTTTTAATTCCGTCAACGTTTTGTTGAACGATACTTCCTCGCCTGCTGCCTCGCTGACCAGCTCGATCATCGTGCGACTCTGCCACTCACCGCTGAGGTCGACTTCATTGCCCTGGTAGGTGATTTGCAGCGTGCCATTGGCCGCCAGACAGGCCTCCTGGATCAGATGACGCGTAAACTCCTTCATGCCGTGGATGTCGGTGTAGGCCTGGTAGGCCTCGAGCATCGTAAACTCGGGATTATGCTGCGGATCCATACCTTCGTTTCTGAAGGAACGGTTGATCTCGAACACGCGCTCGAACCCACCCACCAGCAACCGCTTGAGGTTGAGCTCGGGAGCGATACGCAGGTAGAAGTCCTTATCCAAGGCGTTGTGATGGGTAACGAAGGGACGTGCGGTGGCACCACCGGGAATGGGGTGCAACATCGGCGTTTCCACTTCGAGAAATCCCCGCTCCATGGCAGCCGTACGGATGGCGGCGATGATCTTGAAGCGCTTGGCAAAGACCTCTTTGACCTCGGGGTTCATCACCAAATCCACATAACGCTGACGATAACGGGTCTCCTTGTCCGTCATACCGTGGAACTTCTCCGGTAGCGGACGCAGCGATTTGGTGAGTAGCTCGATGGAAGCGGGGGCCACGGAAAGCTGTCCCCTGCGGGTTCTGAGCACCGTGCCGACAACGCCGATCCAGTCCCCGATATCGAGGTCCTTGACGAACGCGAAGAGCTCCTCGCCTACCGCATCGATACGGATGAACAGTTGGATGTCGCCGGTCGCATCTCTGAGCACGATGAAGGCCACCTTGCCCTGGTTGCGTATAGCCATGATGCGCCCGGCCATACGGACCGTATCCTCGGTGCCCTCACCGTCGGGCAGATCGGCGTGGCGCCGCTCCAGCTCCTCGGCATGGACGTCTACGACGAAGTTATGGGCATAGGGCTCTGCGCCCTGCTCGATGAGGGCGATGCGCTTGGCCTTGCGCACCTCGATCGGATCGTCGACTATCTCCGTAGGGGTTTCGGTTGTGTTTGAATCGCTCATGCTCTCCACCTCAACGGCAGCGAACAAAAGCTCGCTGCTTGTTCATCGCTGCAGGCAGCAATGCAAGCAGCTTCACTCCAATAATACTATTTGCTGATCTTGACGATCGTGAATTTAAGTATTTTGCCGTTGGGCGCCTCGGCCTGGCCGACATCACCCTTCTTTTTGCCGAGCAACGCAGCGCCCACCGGCGACTCGTTGGAAATCCGCCCCGCGGCGATATCGGCCTCGGCGGCACCCACCAAGGTGAAGGTGCGCTCGGCTCCTCCGTCCATCTCCACGGTAACCACGCTACCGATGGAAACCTTATTGGAACGCTTGGGCGTTTCCACAACGGTTGCAGACGCGAGTATCAGGCTGATCTCCGCAATGCGGCTCTCCATCCAGGCCTGTTCGTTTTTTGCATCATCATACTCGGAGTTCTCCGATATGTCGCCGAATTCACGGGCGACTTTGATGCGCTCGCCGATCTCGGCGCGCTTTACCGTCTCGAGCTCGTTGAGCTCATGTTCCAGTTTTTCTCTTCCCTCGGGCGTGAGCATCACTTCTTTGACCATCAGCCTTGTTTCTCCTTCATCCTCCGGCACCTAACGACCTCCCCTTGCAGGTCATGCCGGCTATTACCCCTACCTTAAAAGTTCTAATAAAACAACGCGGCACACGCAACTTCAGTCACGTATACCGCGCATGCGGTGTTAATCGGCAGACTATTTCTTAGAGGAAGTCTTCTTGGTGGTCTTGCTGGGTTTCTTTTCTTCCTCTTCCACCTCGAGTTCGGCGTCATCATCGCCGTCGGTCAGCTCTTCCTTGGTATCCAAACCGTCACGCACGCTCTTGACGGTTTTACCGAGAGCACTGCCCAGCTTGGGAAGGTTCTTGGGACCGAAGATGAGCAAAGCGATGACCAAAATGATGACCAGCTCAGGAATTCCCATCCCAAAGAACGGTCCTGCGAATACTGCCAGTGTCGTATACATACATACCTCCGTAAGGATTTTAGCTCCAGGTAAGTCACTAACCATTAATATGCAGCAGATAGGTTACCACGAAAACCCCGCGCTGTCTCGCTTGCAGACAAAAAACTACCGAAGTATATCCGATATGTTATTAAGCCCGGGGAAAATAAGTTCGACGGCCTCCCTGGCCACCCCGAGCAGGGTGATTTCGATCAGCGTGAGCGCCAGTGCGAGAGCCAGCAGCAACAACCAGTTCTTCATCGTGTGCCCGGGAGTGAGTCTTGGGATCAAAGTAATCAGTATCAGATTGATGCTACCGAGCAATATCAGGAAGGCCACAATCGCAAAAAGGGGCGCTATGATGCCGAGATAAGGGTAGGCAAGGAAAAACACCGTCGTCAGAGCGGCGGCAATAAGCAGGTGGATAACGATCTTGCCCGGTTCGGTGAAGATCTTCCTGAGGGTGTTGCTGCCTTTCGTGAGGGAGAAGAGCAGGGGCACGAGCAGGCTACCCGCCGCGTAACCGGTAAACGCCCCGGTGATGTAGCGAATGGTATTGGTGGTCGAACGCAGACCCATATAGGAGGTCAGGCCGTCGTATGCCATGGGGGTGACGAAAAGGGCTAAAACAACCAAAACCTGCCAAGGGGCTATGTCGCCCGGTTTTTGCTTGGTTTTTGCATAGACGATGAACGCCGCTACTATGGCGAAGAGAAATCCGAGGTAGATACCTGTGTCTCTTGCGCAGGCGGAGAAGTAGTAGCCGCCGGATTCCAGGGTGCGCTCGGTTATTTGGTGGCAGAAACCGTGGCCGAAAAAGAAGATGAACTCTTGCATGTGGGTGTTGTAGCTCCC
>DOMT01000130.1:13397-15239 GCA_003509825.1 Coriobacteriia bacterium | reverse complement strand
CCGCCGGAGCACTGGGCCTCCACGACGCTCGACAGATCGTAGGAACCGTCGTCGACCGCGGCGAGTCTCACGTAGAGCGTGGGGGGAACAAACAGCAGATGGGTTACCCTATGACGGTCGATGAGTGACAGCACCTCGTGTTCATGGCACCCCTCCACGAGAATCAGTGGAGCACCGAGCACCGCCGCCCGCATCAGGATCGACATACCCGCCGTGTGAAACATCGGGCAGTGTGTCATCAGTACGATTTCGTTGCGGTCCGTGGTGTTTTCTATCGCCAGCATCAATGCGTAGTCGCGCACGATGCGCTGCGTTCTGAGCACGCCTTTGGGCGCACCGGTCGTTCCGCTGGTAAACAGTAGGAGCGAGCCGTCTTCCTCCTCGAGTTCGATTTCGGACTCTTCGTCGGAGCTTTGGGAGAGTAGGTCGCAAAAGTCGATTTCGCCTTGCGCAGCCCGGCCTATGACAAGGGTGCAAAGCGGGTGGGGGAGGTTTTCCGTCGCGCTTTCGAGACGTGAGCGAAAGTCCTTGATATCTTGGTAAATGATCGTTTTGCAATCCGTTACACTCAGGATCTCCTCTATCTCCCTTGGCAGGAGAAAGGTGCTTACGGGCAGGGCGATCGCCCCGATTTTTTGTGTCGCCCACCAGATCACAACAAGCTCCACGCTGTTGCGCATGAAGTAGGCTACGGTGTCGCCCTTACAAACGCCGATATCGCTCAGGCCGTTTGCCAGGGCATTGACTTGTGCATTGAGTTCTTTCCAAGTCAAAGACCGCTCCTTGAACACCAGAGCCGTTTTGTCGGGAAGTTGCCGGGCGTTCTGAGCGAGAAAATTAACGAGCTGGAGCATTCGTGTCCTCTATTCCACAAACCCGACCCGGGGTCAGACACCGTTTACCACGTCGGGTTAGTTACCAACAGTAAGGAGCATATCCCGGCCCCGCACGCCGTAGTACGCATGCGGGGCCGGTAAAGTGTTAAGGTAAAGATCAATTATTCCGTAAAATACCCTTTTCGTGAAGCTCGGAAATCTTTTCTGCGGAGAAACCATGCTCGCTGAGGATATCATCCGTGTCCATACCCGGGGTGGGGCAGCCACGCCAGATCTGCTGGGGATTGTTGGTGATCTTCGGCACGGCGTTAACGCCCTTGAGCCTGCGTCCGTCCACGGCATCCCACTCGATGAACGACTCTCTGGCGATGAAGTGCGGATGCTCCGCCGCCATCTCGTAATCCATGATGCGGCTGCACGGCACGCCGAGTGCGCAGAGCTCCGCCTCGACCTCTGCGGCCGTATGGGTGGCGCAGTACTCGGTGACGGCTGCTTCGAGCATCTTGCCGCCCTCGGAATCGATGTGTGCGAAGTTCATCGTCTTGGGAAAGAGCTCGCTGCCGTATTCCCAACCGAAGAGCTTGAGGCCTTTTTCCATAACCGAGGGGCCGAGAAACATCAGGTAGACATCCACGCCGTCCTGGCAGGTAAATGCTCCCCAGGCCGCGGTAACATCGTTGTGGTTACCGACGCGCGGTGAGCGCACTCCACGTACCAGCCAGTCCATCGGACGCTGGTTTTGATAGCGCAGTGCCATCTCGAACTGGGCCAGGTCGAAGCTCTCACCTTTGCCCGTCTCACGGGCCTTCATAACACCGGCCAGGCACATGCCGAAGCCCGTGATGCCGGCAAAGTAGTCCGTAGGCACCTCGCGCGCGGTTACGGCGCTGCGATCGGGAAATCCGTTGATGTGCATGAGCGTGCTGAAGGCCTGGATGACCGGGTCGTAGGCACCGCGGGGCACGAAGGACGGGTCGCCCGACTGTCCGTAGCCGGAAAAGTGCGC
>DOMT01000130.1:341-13390 GCA_003509825.1 Coriobacteriia bacterium | reverse complement strand
CGGGTGTAGGTGCCGCCCTTGGAGGACTCGAGGAAGATATCGGCATCGCTCAGCAGTGCCTTGAGAATCTCCCTGCCCTCCTCGGAGGGGATGTCGAAGGATATGTTGCGCATGTTGCGGCGCTCGCTTTCGGCACCCATACCGCCTTTTCCGCGGTTGGTATCGAGAGCACGGGTGCTCTCGATCCAAATCACGTCGGCACCGTTTTCCGTCATCAGTTCGGCGGCGATGGGGCCGGCTACAACGGTGGAGGAGTGTACGACTTTAAGCCCGGCCAGCAAACCGAATTCAGGTATATCTTTCTTAAACATACGTCTCTCTTCTCTTTAGAAGCCGTGCTGTTTACAGCATGCCCATGAGTTGCCACACCGGAACCGACGCCAGGCAGGCCACCAAGTTGATGCCCATGTAGGCGAAGTTCATCGGCAGGGTGTCTTTGTGCTCCACCATCTCACCGTTCGTGGAACCGATGGCGGCAACGTAGGTGGTGTTGGTAAAGGAGAAGTGCCACACCAAAGTGGACATGTAGCAGGTGAACAGCATGACCCACGGGTCGATGCCGGCGGCGATGCAGATTCCACCGAGGGCGGCGAAGAAGATAGCCGTGGTAGCGGTCTGCGAGATGATGACCAAACGGATCAAATAGGTGGCGATGACGATGACCGCAACGAAGATGAAGGGGTTGGCGGCCAGAGGACCGATGACCGGGGAGAGGATACCGGCGAGCCAGGTGTTGATGCTGAGCTTGGTGATCATCGCCGCGAGGGAGAACACACCACCGATGAAAAAGACCGTGGTCCAAGAGATGCGGGTGGTAAAGTCTTTGGGGGTCATCAAGCCGAAGATGGCCATCAGGCCCATGATGATCAAAGCCCAGATCGCGGAGTTGATGCCGATCTGCTTGCCGAAAATCCAGCCCAGGAGCGCAAGGGTCAAAAAGACGGCGGCGAGTTTCTCATCGCGGGTCATGGGGCCGAGATCGGCGAGTTGCTTTTTGGCAAAGCCCTTCTCGATTGCCATAGCCTCGGCAGCCTTATCCTTTTTGGGGTTGTAGAGCACGAGTACGGCAGCGAAGGATCCCAGCAAAATGACGATCAACCACACCAGGGCGGCGAGGAACCACTGGATCCAGGTCCACTCGGCCTGCGCCTCGGGGCTCAAAAAGCCGAGGATGGTAAATACGGGCACTGCACCGGAGAGAAAGGCGCAGCCGAGGATACCGGCGGCGATCCAGGTGGCGCAAAACATACCCGCAGCGGCCTTGCTCGATTTGGCGTAGCCGAGTGCCTTGGAAGCCGCGTTTGCAAACGGAGCCAGGATGGCGGCCTTGGCGGTGAGGCTCGGGATCATCGGCGAAATGATCAGGCCGGTGGTAAACAGCGCGGTGATCTGGCCGGTATAGTTCTCGGGAAAAAGCTTGAGGATCGAAAACGCTACGCGCTTCAAAAGGCCACACTTGGCAATGACGGCCGAGATGGCAAAGGCGCCGATGACCAACCAAACCGAGCTGTCCGCAAAGGGTGCGAAGGCGGTTTTGAGGTCGGTCACGTTAAAGACCACGAAGGCGGAAAGCGCCAGGATGACGGCGATGTAGTCCGCGATGACATCGAGAACCAACCAGATGATGGTGCATACGAAGATACCCATGTAGATCATGGCCGGGCGCTCAAGCCCTTCGGGCGGTGTGATGAAAGCGATACCGATACCGATGAGTAAGGGTATCACGATTTTCAAAACGGTGATGATCAGAGAACTTTCTTTAGTCTTCATTACGTACCTTCCTACTTGTTTCGGAGTACTTTAACGGGTGATTTCCTTTTGTAGGGCACGTCCGGCGATGTGCACCATAACCTGGTCGGTGCCGCCACCGATGCGGTGCATGCGGGCATCCCTCCACAGGCGCGAGACGCGGGTTTCGTCGGTGTAACCGAGGCCGCCCAACACCTGCATGGCGCTATCGCAGACCTCGAAGCCGGTTTGCGCGCAGTAGTATTTGGTCAGGCTGGAGGGGATTTTAAGGCTTTGGCCCTGATCCTTTTCCCAGGCGGTTTTGTATACGGAGTTGCGCATGTTGTCGACCTTGATGCGCATTTCCACCAGCATCTGCTGGATCATCTGAAACTCGCCGATGGTCTTGCCGAACTGCTCACGCTCCGTGGCGTACTTGAGCGCGTCATTGTAGCAGCACGATGCCATGCCCAGGGAGTCGGCGGCGATAACCAGACGCTCGACCTCGAAGTTCTTCATGACAACCATGAAGCCCTCGCCCTCATTGCCCACCATGTCGCTTTCGTCCACCACCACGTTGTCGAGGTAGACCTCGCACAGCGAGCGGGTACGATGCCCGACCTTGTGCCAGTTCTCGATTTTAACGCCGGGGGCATCCATGGGAACCAGCCAGCAGGTCATGGACTTGTGGGCCGGTTTGTCGGTGGTAAAGTCGCGCGTCATGCAGAGCATGTATTTGGCGCGGTCGCCGTCGGTGGTAAAGGTCTTGTGACCGTTGATGACGACCTTGCCGTCCTTACGCTCGAACTTGGTGGCGATGGCGTTGGAGTCCGAGCCCGATCCGGGTTCGGACAGGCCGAGGCAAAAGCCCATGTTGCTGCCCGAGAGCAGGCAATCCATGATCTTCTTTTGCTGATCGGGCGTGCCGAAGGCGAGGATGTCGTCTATCTGCAGAAGTGCACCGAGACCGGAGGGGTAACCGTGTTGATAGACTTTTTCGGCAACCATGACCAGCGTTTGGGTATCGACTGGCACGCCACCGAACTCCTCGGGGATTCCGAGCAGGCCGAAGCCCGCTTCGATGAATGCCTGGCGGAATTCCGCCATCGGTACCTGTTGTTCCTCGCAGTCTTTGATGTACTGCTCGTTGAACTGTGGATTTTGTTCAAAGAACTGGTCGATGCTCTCCAAGAGCAGTTCCTGTTCGTCTGTTTTCCTAAAATCCATACTTCTCCTTTCTGGTGATTTCCGAATAAAAGCTCTCATATTTGGAATATGAGGTAGAATATGACGAGAGTATAAAATCTCGTTTTCAGCTCGTAAACATTCATCCGGTTGTTTTGGTGACACATTCTGAAAACTGGTTAGTTTTGGAGGTTTGTCTCGTGGCTCCGATATTTAAAAAGCAAAATAAGACCCGGGAAGAGATCGTCAGGGTATTCAAGGACCTCGTGATTCAAGGGCATCACGAGAAGATCACGGTGCAAACCATATCGGAGCTCAGTAACATCAGTCGCAAAACCTTCTACTATCACTTCCCCGATAAGACGAAGTTGATCCGGTGGATATTTCGCTACGAGCTCGGCTCAGCTCTGGCCGAGCAATGCTCCGTTTCGGATCTCATCTTTCTGCCCGGGGATTCGCGTCTGGAGTATCCGGAGATTCCGTATTACGCCCGCACCCCCATAGGCGTGCGCTCCCTCGACGGCTCCCGATTCTTCCGGATTCTCGGGAGTTACCTGCAGGATAATCGCGAGTATTATCGCCAGGTCGTCTCCAATCGTTCGTTTTCGAACTTCATCCGCTACATCACCGCGCTTTACCAGCAGGCCTTTATCGGAGACGTCCGCTTCGTCTTGGGTGGGCGCATGCTGCCGCAGGAAAGCATTTCTCAGCTGGGGCGCTATTTTTCCAATGCAGCCATCGTCAATTACTTCGATGCCCTGATCCACTCCAACAGCGATCTTCGCTGTCTCATTCCCGAGGACTTCAGCAATATCAATCACGAAAGTCTGTCCGGAATCATCGACGGTCATTTTGCCAAGAGTGTTAATAAGTTCAGCTTTTTTGAAAGCTAAACTATCCACAATCGCAAATCTGTCCATTCTCATTTTGTAAAGCGGCGACTACCATACCGACACGAAGCGGCTTGGGGCATCACCCGTTCCCCTCCGGTGCCTCAACCCACTTCGCCTATCAGGTCACGGGTCGTGAGAGGGAAGTCGCATGGCAAGTTCGGATAGAACCGTCGCAAAGACGAAGTGGATACCTCTGTTCATCGCGGTCTTCATCGCTTTGGTGGTGGACGGAATGGACCTTCAGTTGCTCAACATCTGTCTACCGGTACTTAAAGCCGAATTCGCCCTGACGCAGTTCGAGGCGGGGCTGTTAAGCAGCGTCACCCTGATCGGCATGGCCTTGGGCGGCTTGGTGGCCGGTGTGTTGGCCGACCGTATCGGACGCGTCAAGGTTACGATTATCTCCACCGTCACCTTCTCCTTCTTTACCATGTTGCTCGGGTTTACCCAAACGTATTGGCAGTTCGCGACGGTGCGCTTCCTCTCCGGCTTCGGAATCGCGGCCCTCTTCGCCATTGGCACCCTGCTGGTGGCCGAGTATGTTCCCACCGAAAAACGCGGGGTGATCATGGGCACGCTACAGGCGGGATGGTCCATCGGTTACATCGCGGCGGCTCTGCTTTCCGCGGCCCTGCTCGAGACGCAAGGCTGGCGGGCACTCTTCATCCTTTCGGTCGTTCCCGCCATCACCTCGATTCTCATCCTCACGCGGGTTAAGGAGCCGCCCGGTTTTCTCAGGCAAAAGCAAGCCGGTGCCGTCGCTAAGGGAAACGAGTACCGTCGCATCTGGCAAAACCCTTCCGTGCGCAGTGTCTTCATCTTCTGGGCGATCGCCAACACCGCTCTTCAGTTCGGCTATTACGGTGCCAATACCTGGCTGCCGAGTTATCTGCATACCGATCTGGGGCTCGATCTCAAGAATATGAGTCTGTATATCGCAGGCACCTACACGGCGATGGTCGCCGGTAAGATACTGGCCGGGTTTTTGGCGGATCGCTTCGGACGTAAGGGTATCTGGATGGTGGGCGGGCTTACCACCGCGGTTGCAATGCCGCTGATCGTGGCCTATGTAAACAGCGCCAACGCCATCTTTCTCATGGTTGCGTTCGGCTTTCTCTACGCCATTCCCTATGCGCTGTTGGCTGCATTCATGAGTGAGAGTTTTCCCACCGGGATACGGGGGACGGCCGTGGCTTCGCTCAGTTCCGTGGGTAAGATCGGTTCCATCACCGCGCCGGCCATGGTGGGTTTTCTCGCCAACAACTACTCGATCGGCTTCGGCATCGGCATTTTAGGTATAGCCTATGCCGTCTGCGCGTTGGTTCCGGGAATCTTTCTCAAAGAAAAGGCCTTCGATCCCAGCAGTGTGGAGTCCTGCGAAGGCGACGGCGTGAAGATGCAGCCCTCGGGTACACGGCAATGTGAGCAGAAGGGGTGAGCGCTTCGAAAGATTCGTCGCATGCGTTCGCATATTACGTGTAGGAGGTGGTTGTGGTCGGCGTTTGTAGGGTGAGCGCAGCCCACCACCCTTGTCATATATCACTTTACCATCGGAAAGGACCAGGCATATGGCCAAGTCAATCGATCGTCCCCTGTTCGGGCCGCTACAGAATCTCAAGGTGGCACATAGCTCCAGTTCGGTCGCAGGACCGTTTTGTGCCGCTTTGATGGCAGACCTCGGAGCGGATGTCATCTGGATCGAAAACCCCTACGGGCCGGACATAACCCGTGCGGGTTACGGTTACACGATTCAAGGAGACAGACGCAATCAGCGCACCATCTCCTTGGATATCTCGAAAGGAGAGGGCAAGGAGGTGTTTTTCAGGATGCTCGGCGAGCTCGACATCTTCATCGAGGCCTCCAAACCCGGGCAGTACGAACGCTGGGGCTTGAGCGACGAGGTGTTGTGGGAGGCCAACCCCAAGCTTGCGATCGTGCATATCTCCGGCTTTGGCCAAAGCGGGGATCCCGATTATGTGCCCCGTGCCTCCTACGATCCCATCGCCCAGGCTTTTGCGGGCATGATGTATTGCAACAGCGCCTCCGGGCAAAAGGCAACCCCGGCCAACTTTCTGGTGGCTGATTATTACAGCGGGTACATGGCCGCTTTTTCGGCCTTGGCAGCCGTTATCCGGGCCGGCGAGACCGGTAAGGGCGAAAGCATCGACGTTGCCCAGTTCGAGGCGGTTATGCGCTCGGCCGGCACGGCAAACAACATATCCTGGAATGAGGGCGTGGTGTTCGATCGCGACAACAACCGCGATATGAGCAACGGCGCCGCCGCCTACGGAAGCTACCGTTGTAAGGACGATATCGAGATATACACCCTGGTGCTCGGTGCCGGCGTGGTCAAGGCGGCCTGTCTGCTCTTCGATTTACCCTACGGGAGTGAGGATTTTCCCGCAAAGAGCCCCAAGTTCTTCCACGGTACAAAAGCCGGCGACCTGCTTGAGGCGGCCATGGCTAAGTATTGTCTGGCGCATACGGCCGACGAAGTCGAGCGGACCTTTAACGCCGCGGGTATCCCCTGTAGCCAGATCAACGATTACACGAAGCTGCTCGAACACCCCCATATCCTGGCCAGACAGTCCCTGATAACCTATGAGACCCCTCAGGGTCGCGAGTTCACCGGATACAACGTCTTTCCCCGTTTGGTCAACAACCCCGGAAAGGTTTGGCGTGGCGGTCCGTCGATCGGTATGGACAATGAGGATATATTGGAGGAGCTCGGATTTGATAAGGCGATGATCGAGCGGCTCTATGAAAGCGGTCTTTTGACGAAGGCCTAAAGGGGATGAAGGGAGTTGCGGCGATCCCGAGAGAAAGCCGCAACACCGTCTGCCCGACGTACGGCTAAACCCCTGCCCGATGTGCAGGTTATGCCTCCACTCGCCCGTTGTTATACAATATTTCCTGATCGTTCTTGTGATTAACGGGACGTTATATACAAAAATGATCGACAAGGCATCCATGTCGGTTGCCCGAGCGACCTATAAGGCGGGATTTTGCGTAAGCTGATCATCGGTATCATCATCATCGTGGCTCTGGCCGTCGTGTTGCTGCGTGGCGATCAGTTCTTCGAGCTTGTGGAGACCATGCGCACCGGTGCTTTACTGCCGCTGGTATTCGCGGTTGTAAGTCAGCTGGGAAAATACGTCGCCCAGGCTTTCGCCTACAAGGCGGCCTTCAATACGGTGGACGAACAGCGCCGGGCGCGCGACACGCTGCCGTTGGTTTTCGGTAGCTTCTTCATGAACACCATCGCGCCGTCGTTTAACATGGCGGGTGCGGGGCTTGTCGTCGACGATTCGCGTCGGCGTGGCATCCCCATCGGCAAATCCACCTCTGCGGCGCTGCTTATGCAGATGAGCATCGAGTCCGGGTTTCTCGTCATCATGCTCGTGGGTTTCATCGTGCTGCGCGTTACCGGGCACTTCGACCCGCTATGGCTGTTGATGCTGCTTTTCGTGGTGTTTTTGGTCGGTGGCATGACGGGCATCATGGTGGTCGGCCGCAAAAATCCCGATCTGGTCATCAAGGTGCTCTCACCCATCGAGCGCTTGCTCAACAACCTCTCCAGGCGATTTCGCAAGGGCAAGGAGATGAAGCCCTGGGTGCGCACCCTGGTACAGAGTTTTTCCGAGGCTGCCGGCACCATCGGACACAATCCCCGTAAGGCCGTTATGGTATTCGTGTTTTCCGTCTTGGCATCGGCCTGCGAACTGGTTTGTTTTTGTTTGGTGGGCTGGGCGTTCGGCCTCGGTACGCTTACGGCGTTGGTAGGTGGCTACGTTATCGCCACACTCTTTGCGATGATCGCCATCACTCCGCAGGGTGTGGGGGTGGTCGAGGTGGCAACGGTCGCCATCCTCGCGGCTTACGGGATTTCCGCCGCAACGGCCACCGCTGTGGTGCTGGTATATCGTGGCCTGGTGTTTTGGATGCCGTTTACAATCGGAGCGATTCTCATCCATCGCACCGAGAGCTTTGCTAAAAAGGATGGCAAAACCGAGTAGGAGACAATCGGTATTCGTTATATACACTACGACAAGCAAAGCGCATAAATAACCAATACTAGTATATGTCATGATACTTACAGTTCTCTTGTCATTTTCCGAAAAAATCATTACATTTGCCTGATGTATCGTACATTCGTGTGCAGGAAAGTCTTGAGATTTTACCTGGAAGTGATATAGTGGTTGACAATTAAGGGGGCAAATCTGTAGGCTAAAGGCAGCTTGGCTTCCTTTTTTGGTCCCAAGGAGATAATAAATGAAGATCACGCGTAGAACCGACTATGCTATTCATCTGATTGCCGATCTCGCGGAACAACCGGATGCGTGTTTAGGTTTACGTTTACTCGCCGACAGTCACGGCGTCACGTATGCTTTTGCCAGAACGGTGCAACAAGGTCTTCTTAAATCCGGCATAATCCAAGCTTCTCGCGGCATCAACGGCGGCATCAAGTTGGCAAAGTCGCTTGAGAGCATCACGTTACTCGAAGTCTTCGAGGCGGCACAAAATCCTCTCGACGAGGCATTCGGCACCAAGGATTTTCCCTGGTGCAAGTGTAACGATGACTCCTGCATGTCCGAGGGGCTCTGGGCGTCGGTAAGACAATCCATGCACGACTCACTGATAAAGACCACGATGAAGGATCTGCTGAAAAGAAGAGGCTGATTCGCACCGCACGGTCTTCGAAATCCATACCGATCTTCATCCGAATCATGCGAAAGTCGCCAAAAACAGCTTTCAAAGGAGCCGAAATGGCGACATTCGCATGATTTGGATGAACTTTGGGAGCAGGAAGCTGGTTTTGCACTCAATATGGTCTTAGACGGAAAACGTGCGGATGCAACCCGCCGCCACAAACAGCGCGCAGTAAGATTCGGGTATTTTGCGGCAATATGCCCCAAGGTCTGCCGATGAAGGAGATACAACCCTGCCGATCTCGTTCTTTAGCCCTGCCCGGAAACAACAAAGCCGAGGTCCGCCCTCTGCGCATTTCCGGATTGGTTATGCCACTCGTCGCCTCTGCCACACACGCGAAAATGCGAGAAGTGCCGCTCCGAGGGCAAACAAGACCCCGACAAGACCCACCGCGATTACCATACCGTCCCCTGTTGCCGGTAACGTGGTGCCTCCGGAGGCACTCGCATCGGGCTCCTCCGTGGGAGGGTCGTTTGTGCCGGGAGCGGTTGCTTGATCGGCCACCCACAGAGCATAGGCAACCGTGGGTCCGGAGATGATTGTGCCGTCGGTCAGCTCCACCCCATCGGGAGAGTTAAGGCGCCAGCCCGAAAAGGTGTAACCCGAGCGCACCGGGTCGACGATGCGGGCGTCTCCGAACGTGCTCATATTCGGGATGGTGATGGGAATGCGGGCCGTGGGAGGACGGGCGTAACCGTAGTCGGAGGTGATCGTCGTAGCGGCTACACCACTGCTAGGAGTGTAATTGATGTCATAGTTGTTATAGCCGAGCGGCAAGGGATCGGTCCAAGCGCTGCTTTTTATCTTGCTTTGGTAAAGCGAATACTCGGCGCTGTCGATACGTGTAAGCAAGCGTATCTCGGCTGCTTTATTCTCCGAAAAAATCATCCCGGCCTTGACCTCAAGATCGGAGTGGCGGGTGATAAAGACACCACCCCCGTCTGCCGATGCCGTATTGTTTGCAACGGTGCCGCTTGAAAAGGTGATGGCGCTGGTACCTGCCCCCCATACACCGCCGCCGTTTCGGGCACTGTTGTTTGAGACGGTGCCTCCGTCGAGGATGAAAGTTCCCTGCTCGGATACGGCAACCCCGCCGCCGTTTCCACCATCATTGCTGTTGTGATGCACCGAACCGCCCCATAATGCGAAGTACCCTGCGTAAGCGACGGCAACGCCGCCACCGCCCGAGGACGAATTGTTGTAAGCAACCTCCCCACCTCTCATAACGAAAGAACCGAAGTCTGCCACGGCGACCCCGTAGCTATTTGCTGCGGAATTGTTGGAAATAGAGCCTGCAAGCAGAGTAAGCGAGGCGTCGGAGGCCACCGTCACGCCGTTTCCCGAACCGCCCGCCACATGGGTTACGGTGGGGCCGTCTATGGTGAGTGTGCCGGCGAGGGAGATCGTCGGAGCGCCACTCGCCCCAACAAGCCTGTAGGTGCCACGAAGCGTGATGTCTTTGCCTACGGGGATCGAAAGCGCGTTGCTGAGAGTGATGTCGCTTTCCAAGGTGATCGTGGTGGGAGAAGTGCCCGCAGCGTCGATGGCATCCTGCAGATTCTGAGCGCTGTTGATGGCGAAGGGAGTGATCGCTGCTTGTGCCGATGCATCGGCACCGTTGCTCGGGCTGGCGCCGATGTCGCCGCTCCCGCCATTACCCTTAACAGAAGGTGCCGCTACGTCTTTAGCATACCCCGAGACCTCAGGCTCGGATGAGCTCGTAAAGGCTTCGATCTCCGCGGTGCCGTCACCTCTCTCCGAGGCGAAAACAGTATGATGTGGATTGAGACTGACAACAACGGCAAGGGCCAGAATGCAGACGAATATTCCGCACACCCCTCGCATCTTCGATTTCAGGCTGCGTGATTGCACTACGTTCCTCCCTTGCGCACCCATGTCCTGACGTTTTCATGAGAGCTCCCCACACGCCCCAAGTGCTACCCCCACGCAGCAGCCTTAATTATATGAACAGCCCCCTTTTTCGTCAACGCGCGCAAATGCTGAGCACGAGACGGCCTGGATACCATTTCTGCATCGGTGGGGCACGGCCTGTGATTTTGGGATAACGGGAGCTCCATGTGGCAAAAAGCCGGAACCCGATTTTTGCGGATCCCGGCTTTACTTAAGCTGCCTACAGAATTCCATACCCCTAGGGCAAATTGAGCTTTTTGGTCATAAAGTAACGCGTCACCAGGTAATAGCCCACCATCATCACGGTGTATCCGACGATGAATATTCCGAAGAACCATAGTGCAACCTGATCCACGGCCGACGGGGCAAGGAGCTCGATCGCCGACCCCGGTATGGCTTCGAAGCGATAGGACTGGGCGTTGATCTGACTGATCGGAAAAACCAGGACAACCATCTGGATGGTCGCGACGATCTGGGTGATAACATACACGAGGATGTACGCCAAAACACTACCACCCAAGCGGCTCTTGGTCAGATTGGGGCCGATGGCGATGGCCGTGAAAAACATCATGAAGCCCGAAACCGTGGCGACGAGTGCCATGATCAAGATGAGCACCAGCCAGAGCAGCGGGTTGTAACCCATTGCGATCATCTCGCCGATAAGTTGAGGGATGCGCCACAGTTCCTGCACCCAACCCTGCCCGATGAACAGTATCCCTAAGCTGAGCATTATCACAACACCACTTGCCAGCGACCATACCAGCGCGACAATGAGTTTGCTGATGAGGTGCTGATTCGGCGTTGCCGGCAAGGTAAACCAGAGGTAGCCCTCATCGCCGAACAAACGGTAAAAACGCACCACGATAACAACGAAGGTCAGGATGCTGACTGCAAACATCGCAAAGAAATAAACGGTGGCTGCGAGCGCGGATATGATTGAGTAGATAGTGGCCACCAGATCGTTGCCACTCGTGTATAGGCCGGCGTTGAGCCCTCCTATCAGAAGAACGGAGTTGATCGCGGCCACCAGAATCAGCGCGGCATACATCAGCAGGAACATGCGCGATGTGGCTTTGAATTCGTACTTAATAAGTTTTCCTAGCATCGGAATGCCTCCCTAAATACTTCATCAACGCTCTTGCCGGACTGTTCGCGAATCTGATCCACGCTGGTAAAGCGCTCCACGAAGCCGTTCATCAAGAAGATGACGTCGTCGAGAACCCGCTCGATATCGTAGATCAGGTGCGTGCTGATGATAACCGTACCCTGCTCGTTGTAGTTGCGGATGATGGTCTCGAGAATGTAGTCGCGCGCGGCGGGGTCCACACCACCGATCGGCTCATCCAGCAGGTAGAGCTGAGCGCTGCGGCTCATCACCATCGCCAGCTGCACCTTTTCCTGCGTGCCCTTGGAGAGCGTTTTGAACCGTTTGTTTGCATCGATGCCGAGCGATTGCAGCATGTCATAGGCCTTGTTGCGATTGAAGTCCGTGTAGAAGTCCGCAAACATCTCCACACATTCGCGCACCTTCATCCAGCCGTCGAAGTACGTCCTGTCGGGCAGATAGCTGACGATCTGCTTCGTACCCGGGCCGGGCTCCATGCCGCCGATTTGCACCTGACCGGCCGTCGGGGCCAAAAGGCCGGCGGCGATTTTGATGAACGTGGTTTTGCCACTGCCGTTGGGGCCGAGCAGTCCGACGATACGACCGGGCTCCAGCGATATGTTCATGCCGTTAAGCGCAACCAGACCGCCGTATTGCTTGGTTAAACCCTGTGCCTGTAAAACCGGGCTCATCTATCCCACCTCCTTGGTTCCTACGCCTACCGCTACCGAAGTAGCCTTTTCCTGCACAGAACCGTTCTTACGCTCCATGAGCATTTTAGTGGCCACATCGCGTTCGATCCCCAGACTTTTCATCCCCTCGAAAAACTGCTCGATATATCCCGAGGCAATTCGCTCTTTCAGGTCCATGATCAACCTCTCGTCAGTGGTAACTGTTCGACCGCTTGTTCTTTGCGTGTGGAGCAACCCTTGGTTCTCCAGCTCCGCCAGCGCCTTTTGCATCGTGTTGGGATTGACGTTCGCCTCCACCGCCAGCAAACGCACGCTGGGCAAACTTGCTCCTACAGCATAGGCTCCCGAAAGAATCCGTCGCTGAATCTCTTCGACTATCTGAGCATAGATGGGACGATTGTCTTGAAACTTCCAGTTCATGTACACCTCCTTCGTTTTGTTTTCCTGTGCCCGTCGCGGGCCATCTTGTTGTAGTGAGTCGTGCGACTCCGGTGTGGATCCGCCTTGCCGAGTCTGCCGACGGTTCCGTCTCCTTACGTGCTTACGTACCTGTCTGTTTACCTGCTCTTGCTGCTTTTGCTCTCTCCTGCGCTACAAATCTTGCCGTTTTGCAACACCTTGTTGTTTTCGCCCATGCCAACTGTGTCACTGTATTAGTGTACTGTTGTATTAAGCAGTTAGTACAATAATGCAGGCAGGCGGTATCGTCAAGTGGTTTTATAAATTTAGGACAGAAAAGCACCGTTTATTTCCTCGCAGAGCTACCAGCGGTACACTTTTCGGCAAATCGGACACCAACTCACGCTATTTCCCGCCTATGACAAG
>DOMT01000130.1:0-323 GCA_003509825.1 Coriobacteriia bacterium | reverse complement strand
ATAGCGTGAGTTGATACGAGATTTTATTGTTTGGCGACGATTACGCAAAGATAGCGAGAACCGCCACTGATCTGACGGCTCTCAATTGAGTGGCGTACCCGGCTACGCTTAAATGATGGGCATTGCACATCTAATATAGCATATTTTGCGATTATTATGACATTTTTATATCTACAAAACTTTACTATTACTAGCCCATCCCGCTGCTTCAATCCTACAATCGACCCTGCCGGCTCATCCCCTGACTCCGCTATGCAGCGCGGCGGCTCCCAGGGCGAAGCTGCGGTATTTCACGTCGGTGAGGGCGCACTGCGTCATCAACT
>DOMT01000013.1:208-5671 GCA_003509825.1 Coriobacteriia bacterium | reverse complement strand
GAAAAATCCGGATACCTAGTTATCACTCTCCTCAAAAATACCATATGTTGTGGTATTAATGCTTAAAAAATAAGCAAATATAAGAATAATAGAACAATGTTTCAACACCACTTTTAATACCATTTACCTGTATCTTTATAAATTCTTTTGTTTCGAGTGTTGCTTGGTGTAGAAAAGTGGACTATACTATGTGAACACAAGAAAGTCATGAGGCTCCAAACACACCAAGGAGGGAAATGGGAGGCCCCAGCGGAACAACGAATCATCCGATGGATCCCAAGGGACGCGTCACTTTTCCTGCCAAATACCACAGGGAGTTTCATGACGATCTAGTGCTGGTTAAGTCGATCGAACGCAACTATCCGTCACTGTCCATATATTCCCGCGAGGAATATGACGCGTATGTCGACAGCTTCTTTGAAAGCCATGGGGGATTTAACGCCCGTAGCGCGAGTCATGTGAGGCTTTGGACACGTTTGTACAAGGATTGCACGGATGTAAACGTCGATCAGGCGGGTAGGATTCTCATTCCCGTGCAGTTGCGTGAGTACGCACAGCTGGAAAAAACGGTTTCGATCGTCGGTGTTCGCAAATACGTCCAGATTTGGAATCCGGACATTCTCGATAGGTACATGAACGATTTTGATGAAGAAGACGATCTCCTTGATCTCCCTTAAGAGATCGGTGTGAACTTTGATAGATGAATATCGGCACATACCCGTAATGTTCAAAGAGTGCAAAGAGGCTTTGGGTCTCACGCAGGGGGAGACCTACTGCGACTGTACTTTGGGAGGAGCAGGCCATGCGCTCGGAATCGCTCGCGAGATCGAGCCCGGCGGACTGCTCATCGGTATCGACCAGGACGACTTTGCGCTCCAAACGGCAAAGAGTCGTTTGGCCGAGGAGCATCCCGATCTGGAGTTCATCCCGCTTTACGGCAACTTTTCGGATCTCGACGATCTACTCGTTGAGGCGGAGGTTGTCGGAGTGGACGGATTCCTCTTCGATCTCGGTGTCTCCTCACCACAACTCGATATTCCCGAAAGGGGGTTCTCGTACGCGCGAGAAGCGCCCCTTGATATGCGGATGAGTCCGGGGAAACAAACCATAAACGCAGCTGAGATCATCAACACCTCAAACGCAGCAGATCTCACCCGGATTCTTCGTGAGTACGGAGAGGAGCGATGGGCTTCACGGATCGTTGAGCTCATCGTCAAGGCCCGGCGCGTCAAGCCTCTCGAAACCACGACCGAGCTTACCGAGCTCATCAAGGCGGCCATTCCCGCCGGCGCCCGCAGGGCAGGCGGCAATCCCGCGAAAAGGACGTTTCAGGCACTGCGTATCGCAGTCAACGACGAAATCAACGCCCTGAAAAACGGTCTCGACGCAGCGCTTCGCTGGCTTAATCCCGGCGGTCGCATCGTGGTCTTGAGTTATCACTCGCTGGAAGACCGTATCGTTAAGGAAGCCTTCGCCCGGGCGGCGAAAGGGTGTGTGTGTCCACCGGAAGCACCGATATGCGTCTGCGGACACGAGCCGATAATCATAAAGCACACACGAAAGCCTTTGTGTGCGGGTGAGGATGAGATCCTTGCAAACCCGCGTGCGAAAAGTGCGAGACTGCGAGCCGCAACCAAGCGGTAGGGTGGTGTTGGGTGAAAAACAACAGGAGCGGTGTGAAAATCCGCCGTAAACTACAGGTCGGGTGGTGATAAATCCCACCGAAACAAAGCAGAAACGAAGATGATCTACATGGCACAGACAGCATTGGCATACCGGCAACCGGCAAGACGTGAGTATTACAGACAACAGCCCGAGCGCAGAACCGGACAACAGACGAGACGTGAGCTTCAGGTTCTCACGGGCAAGGGAATCGACGCGCAAAATCGTAAAGCCCTGGCTCCTGCCCTGCGCAGTCTGTTTAAAGTTGCCATCGTTAGCGCCGTTGTCTTGGGGCTCGTATTCATCACCCGTGTTGCCATGACCGAAGCCACGATGTCGATGTTGGTAAAATCCGAGCAACTTTCGCAGTCCATAGCCGCCGAGCGTTTGGCCGGTACACAGCTCGAGGTCGAATACTCCAAGACCTCCAGCCCTGCGACCGTGCAGACTGCCGCGGTAAACGACTTGGGAATGGCTGCGGACGATCAGGTAGAATACCTCCGTATTTCCACGGGAGGTTAAGGGCTTATGCGTAGGAGGGGTGAATACACAGGTCCTCCATCTTCCGGAAACGGGCGCAGCTCCCGCACCTCCGCCTACCCCGGCGATGGCACACGATCCAAAAACTCAGGAAAAAACATCAAATCCACGGGCACTGCCCCGGCACCTGCAACCGGTGCTGCTCGTGCCAAGCCGGGCATGACCAAGGAAGGGAGAATCGTCGGCTCGAACCGTGACCGCACGCTTTTCGTCGTCTTTTGCATCGCTGCCATTGCCTTGATAATTCAGTTGGTGAACCTACAGATCGTGAGGGCGGAAGAGCTCGGTGCGCAGGCGCAGGCACAGCGTGTCACCAAATCGGTGTTGCCTGCGGAGCGCGGAACGATCTACGATCGCAACTACAACGTTTTGGCCAAGTCCGTGCCCGCCACGACGATCACCGCCAATCCCAGTCAGATAGCCGATCCGGCAAAAACGGCCGAGGTTCTCGCGGACGTGCTCGGTGGTTCCGCGGACGATTATTACAAGCTCTTGGATCAAGACACCACCTTCGTGTACGTCAAACAAAAAGCCGATAAGGCGGTGGCGCAAAAACTCATGGATCGCGAAACCGAGCTACAGGAGGCCGCGGCCGAAAAAGCCTACGCCGAAGACCCCCGTGGCGAGGTTCCCAACACCGAGCTGTACGGCATCTATTACGAGAAGGATGTCAGGCGCGATTATCCGTACGGTGACGTTGCATTGCAGGTTATAGGCACCGTTGATGTGGATAACAACGGTCTGTACGGTCTCGAGAAGATGTATGATGGCATACTGCGCGGTGTCGACGGTGAGGCTTCGGCCGAATACTCCCGGGAAAGCGCGGATCGCCCTCTGAGCGGTAACCCCATCCCCGGGTCGGAACGCGTGGTGGTGGCACCGGTCAACGGTAGCGACATCGTCGTGTCCATCGACATAGAGATGCAGCAGTACGTCGAGACGGAAATGGCTCGGGTAGGCGCTGAGCGTGGTACGGAAAACGGAAACGTGTTATTGCTCGACGGTGCGACGGGTGAGATTTACGCCGCAGCCTCGCTGCCGCTTGCGAGCCGTGGAGTCCTGACCCAGGAGCAGGTGGACAAAGGTGCCATCACGCTGAAGTCCATCACCTATGGTTATGAGCCGGGATCGACGTTCAAACCGATAACCGCCGCCGCGGTGCTCGAAGAAAAAGCTTTGGATTTGAGCGAAGTGCTTTATGTGCCGTATTCGCGCGCCTACACCGAATACACGATCAGTGACGCGCATGCCCACATCACGGACATGATGAACTTCAGCAAGATCATCGCCGAATCGAGCAACGTCGGTATCAGCATGGCAAAGGATCGTATCGGTAACGAGGTTTATGCATCCTACCTGGCGAAATTCGGAATCAACAAGCCGACGCATGTGGATTTTCCGGGAGAGAGTACGGGTATTCTCGCCGATTGGAGAACATGGTCCGATGTTCAGACCGCGAACATCAGCTTCGGGCAAGGTGTTGCCGTATCGTCGCTTCAGATCGCGTCCTTTTACGGAGCGGTTGCCAACGACGGCGTGAAATGCCAGCCGCATTTTCTCATCGATAGGCCCCAGTCTACGGATTCCTACGAATTCGTACGGACTCCCGAGTCGATCATGCGCAAGGAGACGGCTGCAACCTTGCAGTNNGGCAGGAGATGCTCAAGGGCGTTGTTTTGGAGGGTACCGGTAAATCCGCCGCCATCGAGGGCTATAATATAGCAGGTAAAACCGGAACGGCCGAGAAGGCGGCTCCCGAAGGCGGCTATATACCCGACGAGTACATCGTCTCGTTCGTAGGCTTTTTCGCCGACTCGGACTCCAAGTTGGCCTGCATAACTTCGATGGACAATCCCGACGGTGCGGAAGGTAACGCTCCGACCGGTCCGCTGTTTGCCTCTATAATGAAGTTTGCGGCAAATCGTTATATGATCGAACCGGTGGTTGCCTCGGTAGCCGCGCAGTCGGTTGCCGGATGACCCTTAACCCGTGTGGGCAACGAAAGAACGGATCCTATGGAATCAATCAGTCTGGGCGCTCTCGTAGATGGACTCGACGGGTGCGTGCACGAAACGAGCACTGTCGAGTCCCGGCAAAACGTGCCGATTAGCGGCATAGAATACGACTCCCGCGGCGTCTACCCGGGATGTTTGTTCGTGTGTATCGAAGGTGAGAAAGCCGACGGGCACGACTTCGCCGCGCAGGCCGTGGCCTCGGGTGCCGTTGCACTTGCGGTCGAGCACGTTTTGCCGCTCGAAGTACCGCAGGTCGTCTTCGAGGATACACGAACGGCTTTGGCGTTGCTGGCAAGTAGGTATTACAAAGACCCCTCATCGGATATCCGTGTGGCTGCGGTAACCGGAACGAACGGAAAAACCACAACGACCTATCTGATCGAATGGATATGTCGGTTTGCCCTTGCGGATGCAAGCGGGGGTAAAATCGACGACGCCGTGCCGTCGACTGGGTTGATCGGCACGGTCGAAACCCGTATCGGGAAAAACAAACTCCCCTCCAAACATACGACTCCCGAAAGCTCCGATTTGCAAAGATTGTTCAGTGAGATGCGGGAATGTAAGGTGAGCCACGCAAGTATGGAGGTGTCGAGTCATGCCGTGGAGTTAAAGCGGGTGGCGGGCGTGCATTTCGCCGTGGCGGCGTTTACCAATCTGACCCAGGATCATCTCGACTTCCACGGATCCATGGAAAAATACTTCGATGCGAAGGCCGCTCTCTTCGAGCCGGAAACGGTGAAGGCTCGGGCGATCGACATCGATACCGATTACGGAAAACGGCTCTATGACCGTGTGCTGCGGTGTGGGTACACCGCAACGACCTGCGGACTTTCTCCTGACGCAACGGTTCGTGCCGAGAATGTGGAATACGGAACCGACAAAACCACGATACGGCTCATCACCCCGGAAGGCAGCTACGCGCTGACCTATCCGCTCATCGGTGCCTTTAATGTGAGCAACGTCCTTTTGGCCGCCACTTCCGCATCGCTTCTGGGCTTCGAGTGGCCGGTCATCGTGCGGGCGCTGGAACGCTGTCCCCAGATTCCCGGGCGGATGGAGCATGTGGAGGTTTCTACGCTCGAAAACGATATCGACGCTTCGGCTCTGCCGGACGTCTTCGTCGACTACTCGCATACTCCGGATTCCATCGAAAAAGCGGTACATGCACTGAGTGAGGTTAAGACAGGCAGATTGCTCATCGTGTTCGGTTGCGGCGGTGACCGTGATAAAACCAAGCGTCCTCTGA
>DOMT01000013.1:0-179 GCA_003509825.1 Coriobacteriia bacterium | reverse complement strand
TCGCGGATATTTTGGAGGGCATGCGAGGCGATGAGGATCGTTATGCCGTCGAGCCCGACCGGGCTGCTGCGATCGCTCTGGCGCTCGAAAAGGCGGCGCCCGGCGACTTCGTGCTGATCGCAGGTAAAGGGCACGAGGACTACCAGCTGGTGGGGGACAAGGTCTTGGATTTCGACGAC
>DOMT01000106.1:3983-4349 GCA_003509825.1 Coriobacteriia bacterium | reverse complement strand
AGTCAAGTAACAGCTTTGCCAAGCTGTGCAGTACTTGGGTAGATTGCTTCAAATTGCACAAAAAAATAGTCGATAGAGATACAGCGCGCCCGAAACAAGTCTACGCTGATCTATAGGTAACCCGATCAACAACGCGCACGTTAATATATACAATGCGCCCTTCATGCTCTTTAAGCAGGGCAAGGATTACTTTTTCTTTGGCAGCCACATCCTCAGCCGCTCCAAAAGCAACTTCAACATTGTTGCTTAAAGTCAATGTGGTTTTTACCCTATCAGGCGCAGAAATAAAACGCACCTGTGCAAGCATCTCAGCAGAAAGTCCATTGATAATCGCTAAGGTGTTTGTTATGCCCTCATCGTTTACCT
>DOMT01000106.1:625-3969 GCA_003509825.1 Coriobacteriia bacterium | reverse complement strand
TGCTGTGATGTTGTGATCTTTACATTACTGAGCAAAGACGTTTCTGCTGCGGGATGTGCTGTTTGGCTCGCGCCCTGAACTCCTGCGGCCGCAGCCTCGGTGCCGCTGCTCAAGAGCGAAAGATCCACTTCTCCAAGCCAAAGCCCGTCGGAAGAAAGCAGCCAATGCTTTGTAACAACCGTCGCTTGATTCATAGATACTATTTCAACAGTCGCAGCCACGTTTCGCTCAGTCACCGTCACGACCAAGGTCGAAGGAAATGATCGCGTTACTTCGACACGTGCTATCCAGGGATCAGCAAGAAGTTTCGTCTGTATGCCTTCTACGTCTACACGCAGCAACGTAGTGTCGCTCACATCTCCCGCTAACGTGCTCACATATTCCGTAGAAAGTCGATCAATGCCGCTTATCTCAACGGTCTCGATCGAAAAAGCCGGTGAAAAATATGTGGCTACTGCTGCTCCCAACAACACCGCCACTACCAACACAGCAATGAATATACGAAAAGGAATTCTAGATCGAGGTTTATTGGCTTGGCTTTGCTTTATACGATGTTCGCGTACCGTTACTCCTCGCTGATCTTTGAGCCAACGTTGTTGTACCTGATACGCCGAATCGCTAAAGTCCTCACCAGCAAAACCGCTCGCAGTTCGTGCTCTGCCGGTAAATCTGGATTCACCCGGTGAAGAAAGCACGCGTATGCTTTCTTCTTTTTTTCTATAGCGTGCATAACGAGCACGATCGTCTTGTTTTGGAGGTTGTGCAAGATTGCTTTTTGCAGATTGCTCATACGTAACCATCTTCCTACTTGAAGAAGATGCTCGTCCGGAGCGCTGTGAATAGGGCGAAGCCTGAGAGCTTTGTGAAGCTCTCGATGTACGTGCAGACCTTGAAGCCGTCTGCCTATCTCGCGGCGTTCTCCGATTTTTGCTGTCTCTACTTCGAGAATCCGATGAACCGGATCTCGGGTTGTAGCTCCCAGCCATATCCTTCTTTCACTTTTTGCTGTACATGACTGATGATGGCAACGACGTCGGCGGCACTCGCACCACTTTCGTTGACGATGAAGTTCGCATGGAGGGTGGATACCATCGCTCCTCCGACACTGAAACCCTTAAGCCCCAGTGATTCGATCATGCGACCCGCCGCATCTCCGGGCGGATTGCGAAACACCGAGCCCGCACTGGGTTTCGAAAGCGGCTGGGTCTTCCTGCGGCGACGCAAGGATTCCTCCATTTTGGAGCGTATCGCGGACAGATTACCTTTTTTCAGACGCAACTGTGCCTCGACGATCACCTCGCCGACGGGAACGCCGCTGGATCGGTAATGCCAAGGTAGCGTGGCAAAATCATAACGCTTGAGCCCTACGGTCGGATGGAGAACCGTCACCGACTCCACGATGCTACCGATCGACTCCTCACCGCTTCCCGCGTTCATGAAAAGCGCTCCTCCCAAGGTACCGGGAACCCCTACACAGAACTCCAAACCCGAATATCCCGCTTTGAAGGCGCTTTGAACCAGGTTGGAGAGGATGGTTCCTCCTCCTGACACCAAGAGGCTTTGCCCCGCCTCCCCATCAGGAAAGCTGAAGCTCTTGAACTCGCTGCCGAGCGTGAGCACCACGCCGTTGAAGCCCTCGTCACTGACGAGCAGGTTGCTACCTTTGCCGATAATACACCAGGCAAGCCCGTGCTCCCGGATGACGTTCAGGCTCCGGGATATATCGGAAATCGTTGAACACTCGACATACAGAGACGTCGGTCCACCGATGCGGTAACTGGTGTGTCGGGCCATGGGCTCATTATAGAGCACGGTTCCCCTGATCGTTCCCTCCAGATCACAATACGCATCGAACGTCGACATACGCTAAGCAGTCCCCCCGTTATTTGCGACGGAAGTCGTCACCTCGCCCTTTTCGGCGGTGTCCGGGTCCGCAGGCGTTTCCGGATCACCCTGCTTGAGAAGCTCCAGGATCATAGGCGCCAAAACGGTTACATCTCCGGCACCCATGGTGATGATCATGTCGCCGTCTTTTGCCAGCCCGGCCATCGCCTCCACGGTATCTTGGCGGTGTTTGATGAATTGCACCGTTTTATCGGCAGACTTCTGCGCTATCGCATCGGACAGCGCCTGACCGTTCACACCGGGGATCGGTGCCTCGCCGGCCGAATATATCTCCATGATGCTTACGGTATCCGCGCACTCGAAAGCGGAGGCGAAATCATCGAGGAAGACCTGTGTCCGCGAGTATCTATGGGGTTGAAACAATACGTGGATCTTGTTGTAACCCAATTCCGATGCCGCCTTGAGCGTGGCGGCCACCTCCGTGGGATGATGCCCGTAATCATCGATGACGGTAACGCCCTGCGATACGCCGATACGATCGAACCTGCGCCTGACCCCCTGGTAGGCGCTCACCGCACGTGCGGAGGCTTCGCGGTCGAAACCCAGGATGTCGAGGGCTGCCATCACACCGGTTGCATTGAGCTTGTTGTGCAAACCGGGTGAGACACAAAGCACGAGTGAACTTTTACGTCCGTCGGCAAACACCACATCGAAGTCGCTCACACCTTTGGGCTCCAGGCGCACATCGGCGTTTTCTCCGGTGCCGTAGGTACAGACCCTCCTGCCACTTGCCTTTGCAAGCTCTAAGAGCCCGGGGCTGTCCGCCCAGACGACGACGATTCCGTCTTCGTCGACTTGCTCCAAAAAAGATCGGAAACTGCTTACTATCTCATCCAAGCCGCCGTAGTGGTCGATATGATCGACCTCTATGTTTGTAATCAAAGCCAGACTCGGACTGAGCCAGGTAAACGAGCCGTCGGACTCATCGGCTTCCACAACGAAGTATTCCCCCTTGCCCGTTCGGGCGTTGGAGTCGTAACCGTCGACGACGCCGCCGATCATGAATGTGGGGTCGGCTCCGAGCCTGTCCAGAGCCGTTGCAAGCATCGATGACGTGGTGGTCTTGCCGTGGGTTCCCGCCACCGCCAGGGTTTTGAACCCCCGGCTCAGATAGGCGAGCATCCGGGCTCGCGGCCATATCTCGAGACCCCGTTCCATGGCGGCCTGATACTCCGGATTCGTTTCGGGGATGGCCGTGGAGACGACAACGACATCGATGTCTTCATCCATGACATTGCAGGGCTCGTGTCCCACGATCACCGATACGCCCGCCCTGTGCAGCGCACGCATATAGCGCGTTTCTTTGAGATCGGAGCCGGTCACTTCGATTCCGACTTCATGCGCCGCCAAAGCGATACCGCTCATTCCCGAGCCACCGATGCCGATGAAATGGACTTTTTTTATCTGTGACAAAACCGCTCCTTTGTCGAAATATATCG
>DOMT01000106.1:328-562 GCA_003509825.1 Coriobacteriia bacterium | reverse complement strand
CTACGGGGTGTTGCTACTTCGGACTTCTTCCTTCAACCAAGGCGATGATGCGCTGTGCGAGCTCCTGACGCGCCCTGGAGCGTCCGGAGCTTAAGATCGCCTGTAGCATCCGCTCGCGATATGTGCCGTCGGTGAGCAGCCGGAGCAGTTTTTCCATAAACACAGGATCGTCGAGCTCGGAGTCGGCGATCATATCGGCCGCACCGATCTCCACGATATCGCGTGCGTTCTTCG
>DOMT01000106.1:0-216 GCA_003509825.1 Coriobacteriia bacterium | reverse complement strand
AGCTTCCATCGCCCGGCGCCGTTTCGTCCGAGCGCTTTCTCGGAGTCATCGTAATCACGGATGCCGGTGATGTGTAGTACATGCAGCCCTTCGACAGCCATCAGCCGCTCGGCGTGGGCGATAAGCCTCTCATTGATATGGCGGGCGCCCAAACTGCCGCCGAAGGCCAGTAAAACAACGGCCTCGGCAGGGATATCGAAGAACTCACGCGCAACT
>DOMT01000101.1 GCA_003509825.1 Coriobacteriia bacterium | reverse complement strand
CCTGCGGCGACGATTTGCTCCGCGACGGCTTTCTCAAACTCTACGCCCACCATAAGACCCTTGCCTCTTATCTCCACAACGCCGGGCAATTCCCGCAGCCGCTGCATGAGATAGGCGCCGACTTCGGCCACGTGACCGGCGGCATCCATTTTTTGTAACCCATCCAGTGTAGCGTTTGCCGCCGTAATCGCCAAAGAGTTTCCGCCGAAAGTCGATCCGTGGTCGCCCGGCTCGAAGACCGCCGCCGCAACACCGCGTGCCGCCACCGCACCCATCGGCATGCCTCCACCGATGCCTTTGGCCATAGCTACCACGTCCGGCACGATACCGTAATGTTGGAAGGCGAAGGGGTGGCTGCCCGTGCGATAAAAGCCGGTTTGCACCTCGTCGATGATCAGCAAAATGCCCTTGGCCGCGGGGAGCTCTCTCACCGTTTGCAGGTATTCCTCCGTGCACGGGTAGACTCCGCCCTCGCCCTGTACGCATTCGAGCAGCACAGCGCAGGCGTTGATGCAGCCCACGCCCTGGTTGAGAGCCTGTTTGATGGCGGGGATATCGTTGAGGTCCACGTGCTTGAAGCCCTCGGGCAGCGGTTGGAAGGCCTCCTGCTTGGACGGCTGGCCGGTAGCGGCCAAAGCCGCCAGCGTCCTGCCGTGAAACGAGCGGCGGGCCGTGATGATGGTGTCCGCGCCCTCAAGGTGCTTGGCGCCGTATTTGCGCGCGATTTTGATGGCGCCCTCGATGGCTTCGGTGCCGCTGTTTGCAAAGAAGGTCTTCCAGAGCTCTTTGCGTGTGGCCCCGGGATTTTCGTTGAGCAGATTGTTGAGTTTTTCGGCCAACTCGCCGCGTCCTTCAACGTAGTAATAGTTGCTCGCGTGCACGAGTTTGGCAACTTGCTCCTGCATGGCCTGTACCTGCTGCGCATTGCCGTAACCCAAGCTCGCCGCACCCACTCCTGCAAGAAAGTCCAGGTATTCCGTGCCGTCTTCGTCATACAGGCGCATTCCCTCACCTTTGACGAACGCCACAGGCTTGCGCTTGTAGGTATCCATCAGATAGTGGTTTTCCAGCTCCTGCTGTTGTTGAAGTAACATGCTTCGTCCCTCGCTTCCTACGATGCTCCGTGCAACTTGCTGGCCAGGTTGTCCAGCGGTGCTGACACAAACTCATCGGCCTGGTATTCGTCGGTGTCGGGCATTATCATCGTCCCCACACCCTCGTTGGTAAACACCTCGAGCAAGAGCGCATGGGAGATGGTTCCGTTGAGAATGTGCGCCCGCGATACGCCAGCGGTTACCGCGCGTACGCAGGATCTCAGCTTGGGCACCATGCCCTTGGAGAGCTCCGGCGAATCAAGCAGTTTGGAGGCTTCGGACAACTTGAGTCGCGATATCAGCGAGCTTTTGTCGTCGAAATCCCCGTACAGGCCGTCGACGTCGGTAAGGAAGATGACCTTGTGCGCACCGATGGCGGCGGCCAGCTCTCCTGCGACCTCATCGGCGTTCACGTTGTAGGACTCGCCGTTTTCGCCCACCGCCACTCTGGCGATGATCGGTATGTAGTCGCTGCTCACCATGTCGGTGATCAGCCTGGTGTCGATGCCGGTGACCTCGCCCACCTGCCCGAGTTGCTCCGAGCGTTGTTTGGCCTTGATGATGTGGCCGTCTCCGCCGTTGAGACCCACGGCGATGTGACCGTGCTCGTTGAGCTGGGCCACCAGCTCCTGGTTGACCTTGCCCACCAGCACCATCTTAACGATATCCATGACCTCAGGGGGCGAAACCCGCAGGCCGTCTTTGAACTCCACCGGTAAGCCGAGTTGTTCGGAGAGTCGGGTGATGTCCTTGCCGCCGCCGTGCACGACCACGGGATTGAGACCGATGATCTTCATCAAAATGATGTCGTTCATCACATCTTCGCGCAGGGTGGGATCGACCATCGCGGCACCACCGTATTTGATGACGACGGTTTTGCCGGTAACGTCCTTGATCCAGGGCAGCGCTTCGATGAGCACCTCGGCCTTTTTGAGCGCCCGCGCCTGCGCGGCTCTGGTATTAGCGATTTTTTCCTGCGGCGTCATAATGCTTCCTCATACTCATATACAGGTGGGAGACCGATCAGAGGCGAATCGACCGATTCGAAGCCGTTTCGCAGGCGAAGCGAGCGTACTGAGACGTACGTGAGCGAGCTTGCGAAACAGGTGAGAGTCAAGATGCCGTCCATGATCGATTTACGTCCTGTAGTCTCCGTTGATTTCTATATATCCATGCGTCAAATCGCAGGTCCAAACGGTCGTTTGTGCCGATCCTGCACCGAGGTCGATGTCGATGATGATCTCGGTTTCGCGCTCGAAGCGCCTTAAGGCCTCTTCCTCGTCGAATGAAACGGGCAAGCCGTCGGCGCAGACCGGCAGGCCCATGATGGCGATACTCACGTCTTCTTGCCTGAACACCGCACCGCTTTTACCGATGGCCATGGCGATGCGGCCCCAATTGGCATCGTGACCGGCGATCGCGGTCTTCACCAACGGCGAGTTGGCCACGGCCCGCGCCGCCAGGTCGGCGTCTTGCTCGCTTGCAGCTCCTTTGAGCTGCACGGTAACGAGCTTGGTTGCCCCTTCGCCGTCATAGGCTATTTGACGGGCCAGGTCTTTGCCGAGAACCGTTAGGGCCCGTA
>DOMT01000044.1 GCA_003509825.1 Coriobacteriia bacterium | reverse complement strand
AACCTAAGGCCGGCGTGTAGGAGTAATAGATGCGGTAGCTATCGGTATTCACCGGGAAGCCTTTAACGCCGGAGCCCGCGCCATCCTCCCCTCCCGCCTCATGGGAGATGGCAAGCAGGGCAACCGAGGAGGCTGCACCGAAGTTCGATTCGAACTGTTTGCGCAGATCGGCGGCTGCGTCGTTCAGGCCTCGCACACCCGTCGTAGCACCGGCGGCAGAACCCTTGATATCGGTAAGGGTGGTTTTAAGATAAAAATCCTCGACTTTGTCGATCGCGGGCGCGGTACGCACGTAGACGGTGTAGCTGCCATCGGAGCTGTCGGTAGTGTCGGGAGCTATCCCCGCTTCAGCACAAAGGTCTGCAAATCCCTGAGCTTTGATGCGCACCGTTGCGGCCTCGGTGAGAGGCACTGTCCGTTTTTCGGTCGTAGACCAGCCCGAAATCCACCCCTCGAATGCCGGGTAAGACCACTCCCATTTGTCGCCGGAGCCCCCATCAAGACTTCTGTTGACGAGAGAGCCGATACGCGTAGAGCCCGCACCTTTGATCCAAATCTCGGTAATCGCATAGTTACCCTCCCCGGACGAACCCGCGGGAGTATAGGCTCCTACCTGTGCCTGGATAAACATCTTTTCGTCGATGCTGTTAACGGTAACGTATCCGCCGGTATATGCCTGATAAGCGGCTTGCGGGTTTTCCGTAGCAAGCTTTGCAGCGGTTCTTGCCAGGGCAAAGGTCTGTGGCTCGGCTGCGATGATCGGCTTTGTCGACGATCCGCTCTCGGTAACGACGGATACTTCAGGGTTTGTATAAGTGCCGGTGATATGCGTCGGGCGCAGGGCATTTTCTTCTTTGCGGTAATCGGGGTCGGTTACCATGACGGTCAGTCGGCCCGAGTCGCCGGGAACCTGGTAATAGGCCGTGGCTTTTGCCGGCTCGGCTGCGGGAGCGCCTACGGGTGTTGTGATCTCGGCATCAACGCGCACGAGCTCCGACGGCGCGAAGTGGTCGGTTATCGCCTTATAGTCGCTGGAGATCGCTGCAACAGCCGTCAGCAACCGTTCGAGATCGATGGTAAAGGTATCTTCGCCATGCCCCACATAACGCTCCGAAAACGAGATTTCATCATTATTTACCACGGTGACCTGATCAGCTCCGGCAGGCCCCACCGAGTACGACTGCGCGAATTTTCCGAGATCACCGATGCTGAAGGATACCGTGGTAGCGGGCCCGTTCTCCTGGGGTATGGTGACGGTCAAAGTCGCCCGGAGCAGCGAACCGACCGCCCAATCCCTTTTATCCGGATCGCCGAGATTGGGGTTTTGGATGCAAAGTGTGCCGGTCTCCTCATCCACGAAGATGACCGGGTTCTTGAGCACGACGGTGTTAGTTGCGCCCGACGGCGTGCCCTGATGGTAGCCGATCATCGGATCATTGGATCGGCGCACCACTTCGTCCCTCGAATAACTCGACATACCTTGATAATAAGACGATGCAGCGGTGGTTGCAGCAGAGGCGGAGGAGAACAGGCTTGTTCTACCGTCGGCATAAAATACGCTGTAGACCGTTGCCGTGGCGCGGCTGTACTCGATGATGTAATCGCCTTGATACACCGCATCATCAACGGAAAGGCGGGGGATGACGTTGAGCGCCCTGGCCTGATCGGCGGTGAGAAAGTGGATGTCGTCGGGGTTTTTGGTGTCCCTGGGAAGCTCTTTTGCCGTATTGTCGGTTCCGGTCTTTTCGAGCACATCCACCCAAAGACCGGAGACCTTGAGCGTGGTCATTTGATTTTGGGCCGCCTGGGCTAATGCCGAAGAGGCCGAATTGAGCTCTGCAAGCAACATGTTTTGGGAAACCGAAAAAACGGCCGGTATCGCCACGGTTGCCAAAATAACGACTATACCGATAGTCGCCAACAATTCTGCGAGGGTAAACCCTCCTATGGCCTTCAGTCCTTTGCGTAACATACCTTGTCGTTCCTACGCGGCCCACACCCAAGCTCCCATGTTGTTGCCTTTAGTTCGTTTAAGCTTCATTCAGCATTTGTTGTTTGCGACCTCCCGGAAAACGAAGTCCATCTTCCGTTCGGCCATTCAAGGCAACGACTTCAGTATAAGGACATTATGACGATATGTTCACGAAAAAGCCAGCCTTTTATCCGGACAAACGTTAAGGTAGCCGAATGTTTTTGTATGGATACTGCATATCTTTCACAATTTATGCAACTTATCATCGTGAGGGATTAATTTTCGCCCGTTTTCGGATGTCACTTTCCCGATCAATCACCCACCCGACGTCACAAAATGGCAGAAACCCTACGCGTAGTTCGTACCGTAGTTCGTATACCGCGCTTGTGGATTTCTGTCTCGTGCGATGGCGAGCATTCAACCGCCCTACTTCCGCGCTTTACATCCCCTGGTCTCCGTGTTAACATTCCATATGTTAGTTTTAGCTAACTTTTGAGAGGATGGGTGTCGTGAGTATCGTTATCGTGGGTGGGCATGAACGCATGGAGTGTCAGTACAAGGACATCTGCAAGAAGTTCAATTGCAAGTCGAAGGTCTTTACCAAGTGTAAGAAGAATCTGGACAACCTGATCGGTGACCCCGACCTCATCGTGCTCTTTACCAATCCCGTCTCCCACGAGATGATCAAGGTGGCCAAAAAGACCGCCTCGGCCAAAGGCATCGCACTGGTGCAATCACACTGCGGCAGCGGCAACTCCCTCAAAACCATCCTTGAAGAAGCGGTTGCCTGATAACAGCGAGCAGTATCTTCGGAATACGCTTTTTACTGTAAATCCCGCACTTCTTCAGCGAGAATC
>DOMT01000223.1 GCA_003509825.1 Coriobacteriia bacterium | reverse complement strand
GGTGGTCGACAAGACGATGTATCGAAGAGGGAGTCTTGGCAGCGGAAGATGGAAAACGATGCGGAGTCATTCGACGAAAGCGTCGCGTTTTGCCTGACCGGAAAATCCGTGGAGCTGCATGCGGCGCAGAAGCAGGCTTTATCGGATCTGAGAGCCGGATTGTCACTGCTTGCCATCATGGCGACGGGACGGGGCAAATCGTTGATCTTTCAGATTCACGCCGCACGACTTGCGTTTGCAAATCGTGCGGCAAGTGTATTCATATATCCGCTCAGAGCACTGATAGCCGATCAGTACGGACATATGAAGGCGAACTTCAGGCGGTTGGGGCTCAACGTCGAGGCGCTGACAGGTGAACTGGAGTCTTCTGAGAAGGATGATATCTTCAGATCCCTTTACATCGGTGAGACCGACATAGTGCTCACAACGCCCGAGTTCTTTCAATTACATATCCGGCGTTTTGTAGGCGCGGGGCGCATTCGCTTCATCGTGTTTGATGAGGCGCACCATTTCGGCACCGAGAGCGAGGCGGGTCGCGTTGCATATCGTCTGATCGGTAATGACATCGCTCTTTTCAAAAATTGTCAGATACTCGCGGTTACGGCGACGGCCGATGAGAAAATCAGCGAACGCATCTACAAACCGCTCAAGTTGTCTAAAATTCTCATCGATGAACATAGGCGGGAGAATCTCTCTATCGAGGATGTGCGCAATATCGCCGACCGTGAAGCCTATGCGGTNNTCCCAAGTCCGTTGTCTATGTGAACACCAGGGTATCGGCGGTCGATTTGGTGCGGAGTATACGAAAGCGAAGCCTGGAACAGGGTGGCGAAGGTGTAAGCGTTGCCTTTTACCATGCCGGACTCGATAAAATCGAGCGGAGCGAAATCGAGCATGGATTCAGAGAGGGGCTCTATCGATCGATAGTTTCGACCTGTGCGTTCGGTGAAGGGGTTGATATCCCCGATATCAGTGATGTCTTGATGTATCATCTTCCCTACAGTATGGTTGCCTTCAACCAGATGGCAGGGCGAGCGGGGCGGGGCGGCGATAAAGCCCGCATCCATCTGCTGTTCGCCTCATCGGATATCGCAATCAACCGCAGGATACTCTCTTCGGGCGCACCCTCCCGCAGCGACCTGGTGATGCTGTATCGTGCCCTACAGGGATACTTGGGCAACTCCGATCATTGTATACATGATTTCATCCATGAGGATGTTTGCCTCGAATCGATCAGGGCGCGCTATAGGCAAAATGACCGTGACTGTGAAACCGATACCGAAACGATCGTCAATTCACTTGCTATACTGGATGAACTGGGCATCATCTCCTCGGTACGTGTAGGTAGCGAGATAATGCTCGCATGGAAGAACAATATGCACAAAGTGGATCTCGCTTCAAGCAGCAGATTTTTGGAAGGCAGGGAAGAAGTCCTACTTTTCGAACAATTCAGTAAGTGGGCGTTTACCGCGCAGCCGGATAGTGTGAGAGAATATATAACAGGTCCGATTACCCCGACGAAGATGAAACGTGATAACGATGTTCGATGACCTTTTCAAAGTGGATGTGCATGAAACCGACGCGACGGGCGGTGTTTTTCAGCGTCTCGTGGAGCATGCGCAATCCTATCTCAACGATCGTGAGATCGATCAGATAAAAAGGGCTTACGAACGTGCGGAAAAGGAGCATGGTGGCCAACGGAGAAAATCCGGGGAGCCTTTCATCATCCATCCGTTGACCGTTGCGTTAACCGTTGCGGAGCTGCATTTGGATGCCGACTCCATTACCGCGGCCATCCTACATGATGCCGTTGAGGATACCACCATGACGCTTGAAGACGTCGAAAAGGACTTTTCAAGAGAAGTCATGGAGCTGGTGGATGGGGAAACCAAAATCACCCGGATCGAAATCGTATCGCTTTCGGAGCAGCAGGCCAACAACATCCGCAAGATGTTTCTCGCGATGTCCAAGGATATCCGGGTCATTATCATCAAGCTGGCCGATAGGCTGCATAACATGCGTACGTTGCATGCGCTGCGCGAGGATAGGCGGATATTCAAGGCCCGTGAAACCATGGAGATATTTGCGCCCTTGGCACATCGTCTGGGCATCAACTCCATCAAATGGGAGCTTGAAGACCTATCGTTTTTCTATCTGGAACCCGCCCGTTTCCAACAGGTGTCGCGGATGGTCAAGGATTCCAGGCAGGCGCGTGAGGAGTACCTGAACGAGACGATCAGCGTGCTGACCGACGAGCTTCAAAAGATTCGCATCTACGCAAAAACCACGGGGCGCCCCAAGCACCTCTATTCCATTTACCAGAAGATGGCTCAGAAGGGTAAGGATTTCTCTGAGATTTACGACCTGATCGCGCTGAGGGTCATCGTCAATTCGATATCGGAGTGTTACTCCTGCCTCGGTGCGGTGCACACGCTTTGGCCACCGATGCCCGGGCGATTCAAAGACTATATCGCCATGCCTAAGGTAAATATGTATCAGAGCCTACACACGACCGTTATCGGACCTGCAGGGCGTCCTCTTGAGATACAGATACGCACCAGGGAGATGCATCATCTGAGTGAGTTCGGCGTTGCCGCGCATTGGTATTACAAGGAGGGGAAACGTCGGGCCTCCGATAAGGAAGTCGATGACCTGCTGGCTTGGATCCGTCAGATGATCGATTCCACCGACGACAGCGTGGATCCCCGTGAGTTCATGGAAACATTACGCCAGGGATTGAATTACACCGAGGTATTCGTCTTCACCCCCAAAGGTGAGGTGGTGCGCTTGCGCGTGGGCTCCACGCCGATCGACTTCGCCTATGCCATCCATACCGAAGTGGGCAATCATTGTGTGGGAGCCAAGGTCAACGGCAGCATCGTACCGCTTACCTACGAGCTCCAGATGGGGGATCGCGTCGAGGTTTTAACCCTCAAGAACTCGTCGCCGTCGCGTGATTGGCTCAACATCGTCAAGACACCTTCGGCGCGATCCAAAATCCGGGCTTACTTTACCCGAGCCAATAAAGACGATGATATCCAGCACGGTCGCGATCTGCTTTCCAGGGAGATGCGTCGGCACGGTATGGGTATTTCATCCACCCGTTCTCTGCGGGTGCTCAAAACCGTGTCCGAAAACCTCGGACACAAAGAGGTCGACGATCTTTTGGCACTGATAGGTACGGGCAAGCAAAGTGCCCGGCAGGTGGCAAACAAACTGCTCAAGGAAACATCGGATCAGCCCGAGGTGGAAGAAAACTCACTACCCGAAAAACTCATGCATCTGATGCCCGGCGACAGTGCGGTTTTGGAACCCCTTAAGATGAAGGCAGCCAAGAATTCGAAGAGTTCTTCGGGTATTGTGATAAAAGGTCTTGACGATGTGTTGGTTCGTCTGTCAAATTGTTGCAACCCGGTTCCAGGAGACGAAATCATCGGTTTTGTCACCAGGGGTCGTGGAGTGACGGTGCACCGTAGGGATTGTCCGAATGCCGGCGCTTTGATGAAAGATGCCGAACGCATCATAGAGGTCGCCTGGGGCAGCGATAATCTCGGTCACGATGTTTACAGAGTGGAAATATACATCGAGGCGGTGGATCGTTTGCGGCTCTACCAAGACGTTACGGTTGCGCTGGGCAGCAGTGGCGTTAATATCCTCAGCGCCACGATGAGCACGCATAAAGACGGAATAGTCGAGATGCGATACCTCTTCGAGGTCAGTGAAATAGCCCATATAGNNTGAAAAGATCCTACGGGAGCTCAGGGCGATAGACGGTGTCATCGATGCACGGCGTACCATGTCGGGCGAGGCGGCAAAGAAACGAAGAAAGGTTGGTTCGTGAGAGTCGAAAAGGTGGAAGTGCTGATCTCTTCGGGGTTTACGGAGAACTGCTATATCCTCAGTGAGTCCGAATACGGCAAAAACGTCATCATTTGCGATCCCGGCGCTCAGGCTTCGAAGATTTTGAATGTGGTGGGAAGTCGCAGCGTTGAGAAGATCATTCTCACGCACAGACACTACGATCACATTGGCGCTTTGGACGGGCTGAAAAAGACCGGAGCCGAGGTGCTTGCGCACGGCAAGGACGCGAGGGTCGTATCCGACGGTGTGGATGACGACGAGGGCATCGACGACGCGGAGATGGTTGTCGTCGATAGAACACTTGAAGACGGAGATACGATATCTCTGGGCGGCGTCGAGTTGAAGGTGTTGCATACACCGGGACACACGATCGGCAGCATCTGTCTGTATGATGCCGCCGACAATTCACTCATAGCAGGCGATACGTTGTTTTATCGGGCGGTCGGGCGCACCGACTTTCCCACGGGGAGTTTTTCCCAGCAGCGTGAGAGTCTGAAAAAGCTGGCCGAACTACCGGATGAGACCGTCGTGTATCCCGGGCATGACAACGATACGACCATCGGACAGGAAAAGAAGTTCGGTGTTTTACAACGATACGCCCGATAAAACGGAAGGGTAGGGTAGCGCAAAACGTGTACATAGCGATCGTACAGAACAATCCGACTGTGGGAGACGTTCGTGGTAACTGCGAGCGGGCGCTTGCGGTTATCGACGATCTTGCATCCGATCCCTATCCCCCCGATCTCGTGGTGTTTCCGGCACATGCCCTCACCGGGGCGCCGATCGGTGGTATGCATGTTTCCGATGCCTTTGCGGGTGAGTGTCTTACCGTCGCCCATGATTTTATAGCAAAATCGGCGTTACCTACGCTCATCGGTGTGATGATTCCCCGTCCGTTGTCCGACGAGATGGGGTTTAGCAATGAGCCCGAGGTTTTGTATTGCAAGGACGGTACGGGCGGAGCCCTGGGATTCGTCGATATCGATGACGACTGGCCTTACGACCGCTATGCCGCCAGCGTTACCGTGCTCATCGACGGTCGAAAAGTCAGCATCCTTTTGGACGAATACCCCGAGAGCAACGATGATTTCAGTGATTCGGATCTGATTCTGATGATGCTTTCCAAGGAATATCGCGGAACCAACACCATGTTCACCGCCTCACAGCAGGTCGCCTATTTCAAGGGTCTGGCGGCCAAGAATAAAGCATGGGTGGTGATCGCTAATCTGGTGGGTGCCCAGGATGCTTCCGTGTTCGACGGTGCTGGTATGGTGATCGATTCCGAGGGCGATGTGATTTCGGCGGCCGACCCCTTCGTGGAGGCGATACTCAAGGTCAACATCAACCTTGAGACCGCAACGGCATCGACATCCGGTGCGGTGGAGCATGTTACGTCACCTTCGGTGGGATCGTCGGTTACGGGCGTGGTCAAGCCGCTTTTGCCCTATGAGGCCGATTGGAAGGCACTGTGTCTGTTTACCTCCGATTATGTTCGGAAAAACGGCTTCAGTGATGTNNTCGTCGGCATGTCGGGAGGTATCGATTCGGCGGTGGTTGCAGCGATCGCCTGCGATGCGCTCGGAAGTGAGCATGTCCACGGTGTCTTGATGCCCGGCCCCTATTCCTCGGAAAGTTCGCTGGGCGATGCGCGCAAACAGGCCGAACTTCTCGGGATCGACACGCTTGAGATACCGATATCCGATATCTTCGCCTCCTTCAACGAACTTTCGCAGCAAAGCATCGGTAACGAGGGCTCCGAACTCGCACGCCAAAACGTACAATCCCGGCTGCGCACCCTCATTTTGATGCATCTCTCCAACACATTCGGCTGGCTCATGCTCAACACCGGCAACAAATCCGAGCGGGCGACGGGGTATTCAACGCTCTATGGTGACACGGCAGGTGCAATCGCCCCATTGGGAAACATCTATAAGACGGATGTCTACGGCTTGGCGAACTGGCGTAACGAGCGCTCGATGGTGATTCCACAAGGCTGCATCGACAAAGAGCCGTCGGCGGAACTGAGCGAGGGTCAAAAAGACTCCGACAGCCTGCCACCTTACGAAGTGCTCGATCACATTCTTCGCATGCACATAGAAGAGGGTATGGGTGTCGGGCAGATATTGGAGTTCACCTCCCGCGACGTCTTCGGCGAGTCTCTCGACGGCGCCTTGGTGAGATCGGTATTGGAGAGNNAAAGGCCGAATTCAAACGGCGTCAGGAACCACTCGCCCCGACCCTCGGCTATATGGATATGAACGAGGATCGGGATTGGCCTGTGACGAACGGCTTCAAGGATCATGACGACCACATCGTATCGGATGTCAGTGTGGAGGATTACCTGAACATGATTCAAAGTTGGCGGATGCCCGAAGGGTGGAACTTCCTTGCCAACTGAAACCATCAACCGTAACACGAATATCAAATCCAGCCTCATCCTGATGCTTACCGCCCTGATTTGGGGCATGGCATTCGTCGCGCAACGTACCGGTATGGAGTTCGTCGGTCCGTTCGTATTCATGGGTATCCGCATGCTTTTAGGGGCACTGACCTTGGTGGTCACCTTGTTGTTGACGGATTTGTTTAAGAAAAGACGTGGCTCGGACGAGAAGGATGCAGGAAAACCCGGTTCGAATCTGACCGGCAAAAAACTGCTGATTGCAGGGCTTGCCTGCGGNNCAGCAGGTCGGTTTGGTGTTCACAACGGCTTCCAAGGCAGGATTTCTCACCACCCTTTACATCGTTTTGGTTCCGATTTTGGGTATCATCATCAGGCACAAAACGCATTGGAACACCTGGGTCAGCGTGATGATCGCGGCTGTGGGCCTGTACTTTTTGTGCATCAAGGACGGTTTCAACGTCGAGCTCGGTGATCTGGCGGTATTGGTGGGTGCGTTCTTTTGGGCCTGTCACATTCTGGTGATCGACTTCTTCGTCGCCGATCTCAGGCAGCGCGACATCATCAAACTCTGTGTCGCCCAATTTCTGGTTGCCGCCGCACTGGCGCTTTTCGCCTCTCCGCTGTTCGACGGCTTTTTCGCTCACGGGAGCTTCGATCCTGCCGCCATCGTCGCGGCACTGCCGGCGATACTTTTTACCGGCGTCTTCTCAACCGGTGTGGCATTTACCTTACAGGCCATCGGGCAAAAGGGGCTCAACCCCACCGCCGCCTCCATCATCATGAGCCTGGAGTCGGTGTTCAGCCTGATCTTCGGCATGTTGTTGCTCGGCGAGATTCTCACCATGCGTGAGGCGCTCGGCTGTGTTTTGATGTTCGTTGCCGTAAGACTCTCACAAAAGCCCGTTAAAGAAGATAAGCAGGTTACCTGATCTGCGTAATGTGATAACCTGTTATCACCCACTCGAATAATGCTGATTATTAGGAGGAAATGTGGAAAAAATCACCGCTGCACAGGTTGCTGTACCTGCGGACGTGCTCCCTGAGGCACGTGAAACCTATATCGAGAATTATCTGGCTGCCACGCAAGGCACCGGGCGTTTGATGCTTTACGCCTGTGATCAAAAGATCGAGCACATGAACGGAGACTTTTTCGGCGAGGGCATCGATCCCGCCGACAACGACCCCGAGCATCTGTTCAGGATCGGCGCACAGGGTGTGGTCGGCGTGCTGGCTGGACAGAAGGGCCTGGTTGCCCGTTACGCCGCCGATTATCCCGAGATCAACTACCTCATCAAGATGAACTCCAAGACCAACTTGGTGGACACCAAACAGGACGACCCGTATTCGCCGCAGCTCTACTCCCTGGAGTCCGTGCTTGCGATGCGCGACGCCGGGGTGAACATCGTCGGTATCGGTTACACCATCTATCTGGGCTCCGAATATGAGGCCACGATGATGAGTGAGGCGGGTGAACTGATCGCCGAAGCCCACGCTGCCGGTCTGATCGTCGTATTGTGGATCTATCCCCGCGGAAAGGCCGTGGAAAATGAGAAGGACGCCGACCTGATCGCCGGAGCTGCCGGTGTGGCGCTTTGCCTGGGAGCAGACTTCGT
>DOMT01000001.1:2384-2588 GCA_003509825.1 Coriobacteriia bacterium | reverse complement strand
CGCTTTAGGTAGGCTGCCAGCTCGTCGTCATTATCCCAATCCTTCACGTTGGCCTTGATTTCGTTTTGCATGGCGATGACCTTCGCGTTGGCGCCGCCGTGGCGGTTGCCCTTCAGCGAACCCAGCGCCGACGAGTAGGCGGAGTAGGCGTCGGTGTCCGACGAGGTGAGCACCCTACAAGTGAAGGTGGAGTTGTTGCCGCCG
>DOMT01000001.1:2138-2309 GCA_003509825.1 Coriobacteriia bacterium | reverse complement strand
GCGATGCATGATCATCGACTCGTTGAAAAATGCCGTGCGCTTGGCGAAGTAGGCCAAGACGCTGATGCGCGGGATGCGTGAGATCAGCGACATCGCGATGCGAATCTCGTGATCGGGTGTGCGCTCCTCGGCGGCCGGGTCGTCCGCGTACAGCATCAGCACCGAGCGGGC
>DOMT01000001.1:0-2130 GCA_003509825.1 Coriobacteriia bacterium | reverse complement strand
GTCGGGTAGCTCGCGGTAAGAGTCCAAAACGCTGATGAACTGATCCAGCCACTCCTGCGTGGGCAGGTGTCCGTTGAGCAAGAGGTAAGCGATCTCCTCGAAGCGGAAGCGATCACCGGTATCGGTGGAGCTGAGCAGGTCGTTGATACTGTAGCCGCGATATACCAGCCGGCCCTCGTCGGCCACGATCTCATGGTCGCAGCTGATGTAGCCGTGCACGAGGCTGATGTTGGTCACCCCGGCGACGACTCCGGTTCCATCCTCGTTGCGCAGCCCGCGTTTGACCTGGTATTCGCTGAAGTATTTGGGATCGATGCTGTTGATGTCGTTGTAGTTTTTAAAGAGTTGGAGTTTAAACTCGTCGTCCGTATGCAGCGATGTGTCATGGGCGTTTCTGGTGTCGTCGGTCATAGCTCCTCATTTCCAAGCAAGTCTTCGGGTGTGTGCAGATGTATCGGGGATGACTCGAAGCAAGCGCACGAGTCTTCTTATTGTGCTACAAGAAATAGCATAGAAGGCAATACGATAATGAAATTATATCAATTTTTTCATACTCGAGATTATCCAACTCGTAATTCAACCAAGGGGAAAGGCAAAGGATAAGCAAAAGCGGTAGTGGCAGCTACCGCTTTCAAAAAAACCCGCACCGCCCGCCGAGCTTAACCACTCGGGCTTTGTTGGTGTATCAAGTATAGCATACGTTTATGGAGTATGCATTTTACATATAAGACTACTGANNTACCCGGTAAGCTCGGGATGGAGGCAAAGCCTCGCTCCAGGTCCTCGTCGGTGGGAATGTAGTCCGTCATCGTCTTCTCGTTGTACTGCTGATAAGCACCCAGATCGAAGGCGCCGTTGCCGGTGAGTCCGAAGAGGATGGTTTTGGCCTCACCGGTCTCCTTGCACTTGAGCGCCTCGTCGATGGCGGCGCGAATGGCGTGGGCCGATTCGGGTGCCGGCAGGGTGCCCTCGGCGCGCGCGAACATCTCGGCAGCTTCGAAGACGGAGCTTTGCTCGGCACTGCGGGCCTCGTCGATGAAGCCGTCGTGGTAGAGCTGGCTTAAGATCGGGCTCATGCCGTGGTAGCGCAGGCCACCTGCGTGGTTGGGCGAGGGCATGAAGCTGTGTCCGAGGGTGTACATCTTGGCCAATGGGGTTACCGAGCCGGTGTCGCAAAAGTCGTAGGCGAAGCGACCGCGCGTGAGCGAGGGGCAGGAAGCCGGCTCTACGGCGATGAAGTAGGGGGCCGCTCTCCCTGCGAGACGATCCTCCATGAAGGGAGCCATCAGGCCGCCGAGATTGGAGCCGCCACCCGCGCAGCCGATGACGACATCGGGATACTCGTCGAGCTTCTCCAAAGCCATCTTGGCTTCGATGCCGATGATGGACTGGTGCAACAACACCTGATTGAGCACGCTGCCCAATACGTAGCGCCGCTCGCCACCGCTGCCTACGGCCTTTTCCACGGCTTCGCTGATGGCGCAGCCGAGCGAACCGCCGGTGCCCGGATTGTCGGCGAGGATTTTGCGTCCCACTTCCGTGGTGTCGGAGGGGGAGGGGATGACCGACGCGCCGTAGGTTTCCATCACGGCTTTGCGGTAGGGTTTTTGCTGACTGGAAACCTTCACCATATACACATACAGATCCAGACCGAAGTACGCGCACGCCATCGCGAGAGCGGTACCCCACTGTCCCGCGCCGGTTTCGGTGGTGATCGACGTCAGACCCTGCTCTTTGGCGTAATAGGCCGACGCGACGGCGGAATTGAGTTTGTGGCTGCCCGAAGTGTTGTTTCCCTCAAACTTATAGTAGATTTTGGCGGGTGTGCCGAGGGCACGCTCCAAATGGTAGGCACGGCAGAGCGGGGAGGGCCGGAAGGTCTTGTAGTAGTCCATTACTTCGCCGGGAATGTTCACATAGCGGGTCTTTCCGTCTGTTTCCTGGTGGCACAGTTCCCTGATAAAGAAGCCTTGCAGCGCTTCGTCGGGAAGCGGCTGCCCGTTTGCGGGATTGAGCATCGGGTCGGGTTGTTCGGGCATATCGGCCCGGAGGTTATACCACGCTTCCGGCAGTTTGTCCTCGGGAAGATACAATTTGTACGGCGCCTTTTTCATGTTCATCAGCCTCCTG
>DOMT01000224.1 GCA_003509825.1 Coriobacteriia bacterium | reverse complement strand
CAGCGAGCCGGCGTTAACGCCGATGCGGATGGGCACCCGTGCCGCGCCCGCAGCTTCGATGACGGCGTCCACCTTGTCATAGCTGCCGATGTTGCCGGGATTGATGCGCAGTTTTGCGGCACCCAGACGCACGGCCTCGATGGCCAGGTTGTGGTCGAAGTGGATGTCGGCGATGACGGGCAGTGTCGAGGCCTCACAAATGCGTGCGAAGCCCTCAAGGGCCGCCTTCGACGGGATGGCGACGCGGATAAGCTCGCACCCCGCCGCTTCGAGTGCGGCGATCTGCGCCAGCGAAGTCTGCACGTCCTCGGTAGGGGTACTCAGCATGGACTGTACCACAACGGGCGCGCCGCCACCGATGGCGATACCACCCACCTGTATCTTTCGTGTGTTTTGCTGCATCGCTGCAATCCTCCAAGACTCACTTAACCGGACGGATTTCGTCACATTACACAACAAGTGTACCGGCGCGAAGGTGTTTGTACACGATTTAACAGCTAAATCATGGAAACGGAGGACTCCTGAACCGAAAAATTCAGGAATCCTCCGTTTGGACAGCCAACAAAAAGCATCGCATGCATGCATCGTTTTATCAGCCGGGATTGCATGACCCGGCTCTGTCGACAATGCCGTTAACACATCGCTCTAGCAATATGTCTTAGAGAAAGAGCGAAACAAATCCGTAGATCGCTGCGCCGATGGCGGCGATCATCTGCAAAGCTGCTTGAAACCACTGCATTGATTTTCCTCCTCCCGAGACAAAAACAACAAGTAATTAGCAAGATATGTAGCGCTACCCTAGCATAGTACCATAATGATGACGCTTATTGTTAATGTTTTTTTTGGAAACAATTATAGCTATGGTTAGAAGATAAAATTCCGTATATCTTGAACGGTGACAACCAAAAACAACAGGATCAAAAGACCGAAGGCCGCGATGGTGATGGTATTGACGACGCGGATCGGAATCCGGCGGCGGGTTATTCTCTCGATCGTCTCCACCACGATCCTACCGCCGTCAAGCGGCGGAAAGGGTAACAGGTTCATCAAACCGATGGAGATGGAAAGCGAGGCGGCGATGACGATGAAGGGCACGAACCCGCTTTCGGCGGCATCCTTGGCGATGAACGAGACGCCGATAACCGAAGACNNTCACCGACGGTAGCCGGGTTGAAGAGCTTGAGGATGTAACTCGTAACCAAGCCGATATTGGCAACCGAAGCCCCCAGCGCATCCGTAAACGACATCGAGCTTCGCACATAGGATGGACTGACTCCGACCATCGGCACCCCGTTGTTATCGGCCAATTCGAGTTTGACCTCCGAGCGGTTGCCGGCGCGGTCGATAATCAGGGCAACCTCGTCACCCGGCTTCTTTTGCGCCACCACGGCCGTAAAACCCTCCCAGCTTTCGACGGCTTTGCCATCGAAGCTGACGACGGTATCACCGGGCTGTATGCCGGCCGCTTCCGCCGGGCTCGATGCCACGATGGTCTGCATCGTGGTTGTGGGGGTCTGCACGCCGCTGGCCATGTAGAAGCCGGTAATGATCACCACTGCGAAGAGCAGGTTGAAAAACACGCCTGCGATCAGGATGATCACCCGTTGGTACCAGGGGGCGGCGTTGAAGGTCAGCTTGCGCTCGGCGGCGATGTGGGCATCGGCGTCCTCAACGGGACGGGGAACGCCCGAAGCAACACCGTCCGCGGGCAACATCTGATACACGTAGGTGTTTTTCTCCTNNCGAGGGCGTCTTCCAGGTCGTATCCCAAACTGCTGCCGAGGCTGCGAACACGATCCTCGTCCAGCTTGCCGTGCTCGGAGAGAAGGGTGTAGGCCTTGGCCAGGTGCGGGTTTTCCTCCGTTGAATTCTCACCCGCTATCAGCGCGTATCCACCGAGTAGGATCGGCGTAACACCGAACTTGGTGCCTTTGAAGGTAAAACCGATGTTGGGACCCGGCAAACCGAGCATGAATTCCTTGACGCGTAACCCGAAAAGGCGGGCCGCCGTGAAGTGCCCCGCCTCGTGGATGGTGATGATGATGGAAAACATCAACACACCGAAAAATATGACTTTTAACCCCTCGATTATTGTTTCCATACCACCAGTATACGTGTTGTCGGTGTATCCCGCGCACAAGTAAAAGCGACGGTTGCCTTGCCGTTACCCGTGGATTCAGGGCCTGCCGTCCGATGGATGATGGGAAGGTGAAGGAGTGTTACTCCGCATCCACACGATCAGGCGGTGAAAAGCGCCCCGGCCTCTTTGCGAGCCTGGGCATCGACCTCCTCCAGCTGCTCCAACGTNNNCGCTCTATGTCGAGAAATCCGCAGCGATCGGCGAGAAACGCCGCTACGGCGATCTCGTTTGCGGCGTTGAGCACCGTAGGTGCGGTGCCGCCGATGCGGCCGGCATCGAGCGCGAGGCGAAGCGCACCGAAGGTAGCGAGGTCGGGTTCCTGAAAGGTCAGATCGCCCAACGTGCGAAAATCCAAAGGTTCGAGCGGCGCCGCCCAGCGCGCGGGATACGAAAGCGCGTATTGGATGGGGATACGCATGTCGGTGACCCCGAGATGCGCTTTGACACTGCCGTCGCG
>DOMT01000082.1 GCA_003509825.1 Coriobacteriia bacterium | reverse complement strand
GTATGCCGGCCGCGGGGCATTCTACAACTTACGCTGATTATGACTTTCGAAAGCTATCTGGTTAAAAACTCAAAACGTATGAACAAGCTGGTGGCGGACTTTTTCAAACAAGGTTCGTCACCGGACATGAGCCGCTATCTGTATGGGCCGCTCGCCGCTTACTCGGCAAACGGAGGCAAACGCCATCGTCCGCTGATCTGCGAGCTGGCCTGTCAGGCGGTAGGAGGCGATCCGGTCANNCGGCCATCGAGCACTTTCACACCGCGGCTTTGATCCATGACGACATCGCCGATGAGTCCACACTCAGGCGCGGCGTGCCCTGCATGCATCTCACCGAGGGCGAGGGCTTGGCGATAAACGCCGCCGACCTGGCGCTCTCACAGGTAACGGGACTGGTGGTAGGCGACGGCAGCCTCGACTCCGAGATGAAACTCCGGGTTTTGGATGAGCTTGTGCAGATGACCACCCGTACCATCGAGGGCCAGGCTTTAGACATCGGTTGGGCCCGCGACGGCAGATTCGACCTCACGGTTTCGGACTATCTGACCATGGCCTCGGACAAGACCGCCTACTATTCGGGCGGTACACCGCTGGCCGTTGGCGCGATCATCGGCGGCGGCAGCGAAGAGCAGGTGGAGGCTTTGCGCTCCTTCGGCATGGCCACCGGGCTGGCGTTTCAGATTCAGGACGACATCTTAAATCTCGTCGGCAAAAAGGAGGCGGTGAAGAAGGACTTCCGTAGCGACATCACCGAGGGCAAGCGCACGCTGATCGCCGTGCATGCCATCGAGCATTCGCCGCAGTCCAAGGAGCTCATCAACATCCTGGCGTCGCACACCGTGCAGCCGACGATGCTTGCGATAGCGGTGGACATCATGAAGAACGCCGGCTCGATAGATTTCGCGCATGACTACGCGACGGGGCTGGTCAACAACGCAAAAGTCGAGCTCATCGCAGCCTTGGAGCCGAGCAAGCCTAAAGACCTGCTGCTCTCGATGGCGGATTTTTTCATCAACCGCATGAACTAGTGAGGGCGGCTTTTGTCCGGGTGATTCGAAACCGAAGCGCTCCCGACCCGAGCGCTGCCCAACCGCCCTACCGACCGAAACGACCCGGGAACGGCCGTTCCCGGCTGCCCNNTACAAGCAACCATCTCGCCGAACCGACCGAAAAGCACGAACGAGGACACCGTATATGACAAACAGCCCCACAGAAACAGCGGAAACCGGCACCCAAACCATCGGCTTGGGCTTCGAGGGATCTGCGGTAAAGGACGTGCAGCAACGTTTGCAATCCTTGGGTTACGATCTGGGAGAAGAAGCTGAGCGGGGCGTGTTCGCGGAGCTCACGGCACAGGCCGTATCGGCGTTTCGTGAATCGGTGGGGCTAGATTCCGGCAACGAGGTTACCCGCGACACATGGACATCTCTGGTCGATGCCACCTTTACCCTCGGCGACCGCCTACTTTACCTTCGCATGCCCTACTTCCACGGCAGGGATGTTCGCGTGTTGCAGACGGCCCTATCGGTGCTGGGATTTTTCTGTCCCGCAGATTCGATATTCGGAGTGCGCACCGAGCACGCCGTGCGCGAGTTTCAGCAAAACGCGGGAATCGACAGTGACGGCATCGTCGGCGACTCGACGTTTTCGGCCATCAAACGGTTGCGCCATGCCTGGGAGGATAAGGAGATGCTCGCATCGCCGGCACCGGCGGCAGGTTTCGCCCGGGCGGCGGAGGTTTTGGAGAGCACGGCATTTTGCCTGTACGGCATCGATGCGGCGACGCAAAGCATCGCGGGGCGTGTCTGCAACCTCGCTTTGGCAACCACCGCAAACTCCCTGGTCTTCTGCGGCAAACCCGAAGACAGGGAGATCGACGAGCAAATCCTGATCGTGGAGCTGGTCGGCAGGGATGGCGAGGCGCACCGCCCCGAGTTCGATCTCGAACACAGTCCGATACCCAAAGTGATCTACGATAGCGACGCGACGATCAACGTCCGCATGGCCACGGCGATCGATCTGATATCGTCCAAGCACAAAAAAATCATCATCCTGCTCAATTATCCGACCTCGGGTGCGGAGTTTTTGTCGGCACGACAGGAGCAACATATCGCCATCGCCTTGCTGGATGCGCTGTGCTCGGCCTTCGATCAACAGCGTCCCTGAGCCGGGAGAGCTCTCCGACCTTACACCCCGGCAGACCTTTACAACTCCATGAACAAGGTAACCTCTTGCAAAAAGTCCCTCCGAAGGCACGCGCAAACTTGCCCTGGCTGATATTTTGTGTCATCATTTGGTTCATGGATTGTGTAAAAACAAGCAAACACCTGAACAGTAACCGTCTTGTAGCAGCAGGTGGAGGAGAAACGCAAACGACATGTATATGCGGGTGGGCCGTAGGTGCTACCGAGGCATATCGTTAGGAGCGAGAACGTGCTTGAAGTAAATACGAATAAAAACGGCGACCGCGAGGAAACGCCTTTGATGGATCGCCGCTTTTTTACAAAGGCGGCCTTTTCCGTTGCCGCAGTGAGTTTGGCGGCCGGGCTTACGGTCTTCAAACCGACCACGGCTTCGGCCGAGCCCACCTCGGCCGAGAAGCAAGCTGAGGCCGACGAGGTAAAAAAACAACTCGATGTATGGGCTGCCGAGCTGGATAAAGCCTCGGCGGATTACTTTACCGCGCTGGAGGCACACAATGCCGCCGTGGCCAAGATGGGTGAAGCGGAGGCAAGCATCCAAGCTGCGGAAGATGAGGTCAAGCGCCTGCAGGATCGCCTCGGCACCCGCGCCACCTCGATGTACAAAAAGGGCGAGGTGTCGTTTCTCCAGGTGCTTTTCGGGGCCAGTAGCTTTACCGAGTTCACCACGTCCTGGGGACTGCTCGCCAGTATCAGTAACGATGACGCCGAGCTGATTTCCGACAGCAAAACGGCCAAGCAAACTGCCGAAGCTGCGCATGCCGAGTATGCCACGCAGGAAAAAANNAGGTCAAGGCCGAGGAAACCGTCGCCGCGACCCAAGCCCAGTTGGCTTCTCTGGAGGCGGAGATCGCCGAACTCATCCAAAAAGAAAGAGAAGAGGAAGAGCGTCGTCAGCGTGAGGCCGCCGCCGCAGCACTTGCCGCCGCAGCCGCAGCCGCCAACAACGGTGGTGGTGGAGGAGGAGGTAGCAGCGCCAAGGCTCCCGTGTACAATGCGGTGACGGGAAACGCCGTTGTGGATAGAGCGCTCGGATGTTTGGGTCTGCCCTACGTGTGGGGCGTANNTTCGACTGTTCGGGGCTTGTCAGCTATGCGCTTACCGGCCGCTATTCGCGCCTGGGTACGACGTATACTTTCATGGGCTGGCCGCGCGTGTCGGATCCGCAGCTCGGAGACGTGTGCACCAATTCGGGCCACTGCGGCATCTACTACGGCAACGGGCAGATGATCCACGCAGCCACTTTCGGTGTGGGAGTTATCATCGGCCCTGTGCAGTCGGGAATGATTTTCGTTCGGTATTAGTTCGAAATCGGTTCCGAAACGGCCCATACGGCACACAGAAACCAGTCGAT
>DOMT01000180.1:714-2716 GCA_003509825.1 Coriobacteriia bacterium | reverse complement strand
AAGGGTGCTTCGCAGACTTCGGCGCAGGACCGCGGGATATCCGGGCAGGAGCTTCCCGTCGAGGAAGCCCTGTCTTTGCGACAGATCGTACTCTCGATACCCCTCGCCGGCATTGCGATGTATTCGTTGACGATCGGCCTGACCTATCAAAATAGCGACCAACCTGGGCTCACGGATGAAATCATCGCCAGCGTCATCGCTGCACTGATCATGCTCGTCTTTTCCCTTATCATGTTTCGCTTTTTAAGCATCCCGCTCCGTCCGGCGATGTTTCGCGTTTTCGGTCTCGGCCTTCCTTCTTTGGCGCTCATTGCGCTTGTCATAAAGATGATTCCCATCACCTTTGTTTCCGACACTGTTTACCTGGGCTTCATCATTTTTTATTATCACCTTTTGCTGCTGACGGGCTGGTCGTATCTCGTATGCCTGGCGCATCTCGATACGGCTTCGACTCCTACGATCTGTGTTATCGCGCAGGTGGTTATTTCGGTGGCGATGCTCATCGGCATGCTCGTGAGCCGATTTGGCTATCCCTTCGACACAGCCTTTTTGGGTATCACNNTGCTCTATTGCGTTGTGACGCTGGGGAGAAACCTCGTGCTGTATGTGAGTCCCACCGAAACGGTGGAGGATCTCACGGTAAAGAAGCAGACCGGCATCGAAGAGGTGTGCGATACAGTGGGAGCGGAGTACGGCCTTTCGCCACGCGAGCGCGAGGTACTCAGAGAACTCGCCTACGGACACTCTTCAAGTTACGTTGCCAAAGTGCTCTACATCTCAAACAACACGGCACGCACGCATATGAAGAATATCTACCGCAAGCTCGAGATAAACTCGCGCGAGGATTTGCTCGAGCTTATCAGGAAGCGGTGAATGCTCCCGATAAACAGCAAGGTTACTTCTAGGATATTGACGTAAGTATAAGCACAGAGTATAGTAAATATCTGATAATAGTGTGGTAAAAGTATAGAAAATATACAGAGGTGATGATCAATGCCCAGTGTATCGTTGAACATTAAGATCGATGAGGATTTGAAGCGTCAGGCTGATGCGATATTTTCCCAAATAGGTCTTTCCACCAGCGCAGGTATCAATGTATATCTCAAAAAGGTTGTATCCACAAGAACAATTCCTTTTGAATTACGAGCCGAGGAAAGCGACGAGGATGATGCCATGCAAATGACAAGAAGCCTGTCGAGAAAGGCTCTTAACAGTGCGTGGTGAATTATGGATTGCGCAGGCGGATCTCTATGCATCCAAAGTAAGACCGGTTCTTGTCGTGCAGGCCGATAACCATGACATATATGATTCGATAGTAACCTGTCTGCTGACAAGTTATGCGAATGACAAGAACAGTGCCCGTATTGAAATCAAACCCGACGACATCAATAATCTCAAATCCACGAGCTTTGTTATGGTCGACAAAATCTTTTCTTTTGACAAGGCAGACCTCGACAGGTGTATCGGTCGACTTTCCGATAAGGATATGGCGGCGGTCTCAGACAAAATGAAAGCTTTCCTCGGGTTATGATTTCTCGAAATTGCTCTTTGCTATCGAGATCATCAGTTTTATGCGGTTGAGTTGGTTTACCTCGCTGGCGCCCGGGTCGTAGTCCACGGCCACGATGTTGGACTCGGGATTCAGGCGTCTGAGCTCCTTGATCACGCCTTTGCCCGTTACGTGGTTGGGCAGGCAGGCGAAGGGTTGCGTGCAGACGATGTTGGGTGTGCCGGTGTGGATGAGTTCGATCATCTCCGCTGTGAGCAGCCAACCTTCGCCCATGGAGTTGCAGAGGCTTAAGACCGGACGTGCGTAATCGGCCAGCTCGTAGATGGTTGCCGGCGGCTCCAGGCGTTTGCTTTTGCGCATGGCTTTGACGATGGGACCGCGCATCCGGTTGAGTAGGGAGATGGCAAACTTCGATCCGATGACGGACTTTCGTGGTTTTGCCAGCTCCCGGTTTTGCCAGATGGAGTTGGAGATGCCAAAGAGGAAAAACTC
>DOMT01000180.1:0-687 GCA_003509825.1 Coriobacteriia bacterium | reverse complement strand
TTTACCAAAATCTCGCCGACCACGCCGACGCGCGGTTTGCTTCTGTCGTTGACGAGCTCCAGCGCCTCGAACTCCTCGACGATACTCTTAACCGTGCGCTTGTAGATGCCATAGTTGAGGCGCGCGAGCATCTGCTCACCGCAGAGCTTCATCCACTTGTCATAAAGCGCGTTTGCCGAGCCTGTGACCGCCTCGTAGGGGCGAGTGCGATACAGGCAGGCCATGAGCAAGTCGCCGTAGAAAAATGCGTAGATGGCACGGCGCAACAGCTCGGGCGAGACGCCGAAGCCGGGGTTGTTTTCGCCGCCGATGTTATGAAACGAGAGCGCGATTACCGGCACGTGGGCAAAGCCGGCCTCTTTGAGCGCCTTGCGGATCAGGCCGATATAGTTGGTGGCGCGGCAGCCGCCNNTCCATGTCGTAACGCCCCGACATCACCGCCTCCATGATCTGGCCCGTAACCAAAATCGACGGGTAGCAGATGTCGTTGTTGGCATAGCGCAAGCCCGCCTCTACGGCGCCGGGGTCCACGCTGGGCAAAAGCTCCAGGTTGTAACCGTCGTTTTCAAACGCTTTGATGAGCAGCTCGAAGTGGATCGGCGCCATCTGGGGGCTTAAGATCGTGTACTTTTGCTCCTTCATCTCCTTGGTGTAACCGGGCTTGTTGATGGCCGTGGAGCTGTTGTT
>DOMT01000159.1:518-2896 GCA_003509825.1 Coriobacteriia bacterium | reverse complement strand
GAGCGTTCATCCAGCTTCACCGTCGAGCGTTCGCTTTCCAACGGGATGATGCGCGTTACACCGAGTTCGGTTACCTGCCGGATCGTCTGATCCATCCTGTCGCCGGCCGAAATCCCCTGGATCAAAGTCAGATCCGCACTGCGCTCTGTAACGATTTCGCCGCAAAGACTTACGGATATCAAAGGCCTTTTTTTATCCACGCCGTCCAGCAGCTGCATCTCCCACCCGTGACCCGGGGCATCGACGAGGATAAAACGTTCCCCCGCCTTGATGCGCGCAGTAAACAGGTGTTCGTGCACGTCTTTGGAAACCGTCAACTCGAGCTTCGCGCCGACGGTTCCGTCTACTTTTTCATTGAGAATGAAGTGTGGAATAGCCATGATCTCTCTACCGCATATCCATCGATCGAGCGACTCGAAAGCCGCGGGAAATACCTTTTATGACAAAGCATCCTTAAGCTTTTGCATCTTGGATTTCCTACCGTGGATTTTATCTCCGAGTTCAACGGCAAATTCCTCGAGCAACTCTTTCTGGCGCTTGGTCAGCCCTTTGGGAATAACCACCTGCACATGTACATACAGGTCGCCACGGCTGTCTTTCTTAAAGCGCGGCAGGCCCCTGCCCTTTACCCGCACGACCTGGTCGTTTTGGCAACCCTCGGGAATCTCCACGTCGATTATCTCATCCTTGAGGATGCCCTCGACCTCCACTCTGGCCCCGAGGGCGGCCTGGGTGATGGAGAGTTTCTTGTTGATATGGAGATGATCCCCCTCGCGCTTGAAGTCCTTATGGGGCTCTATGCGCACGGTGACGATCAGGTTGCCGGCGGCTGCGCCGTGCATGCCCGCTTCGCCGTAACCCGTGAGGCGCAGCTGCTGACCGTCGTGGATGCCGTGCGGCACGTCGATAGTCACATGCTGGCGGTCGGGGAGCCTTCCCTGCCCCTCGCAGTCGGTACAGGGAATGTCGATGGTCTGACCCGTGCCCCCGCACTGGGGACAGGTCGTCTGGGTTTGTATGTCGCCGAGAAAGGTGCGCTGCACCGATACCACGCGGCCCGTGCCGTTACACTCCAAGCAGCTTACGGTCTTACCGCCGTTGCCCACACCGGTACCCTTACAGGTCTCACAGGGGGCCAGACGATCGTAAACGATCTCCTTTTTGATACCGGCGGCAACCTCTTCCAGGGTCAGTTTGAGACCGATGCCCATGTCCCGACCTTCTTTACGGATATTGGTACGTCCGTAGGCCGATTGCCCGAAGAACTGACTGAACAGGTCGCCCATGCCGAATCCGCTGCCGAACAGATCGTCGAAATCCACATATTGATAGCCGCCGGCACCGGCGGATCCGCTCACCTTGCCGAAGCGGTCGTACTGCGCACGCTTGGTGGCATCGGAAAGCACATCGTATGCCTCGTTGAGCTCCTTGAAGCGATCCTCGGCATCGGGGGCTTTATTCACATCGGGATGGAGTTCACGGGCCTTACGGTAGAAGGCCTTTTTGATGTCGGCTTCCCCGGCGTCTTTTGAAACATCCAATATCTGATAGTAATCCGCTGACACAGTTTCCCTTTCGTTTCTTTGCAACCACACGTCGTTATTGACGCGCCGCTCCCTGTCGAGGTGATCCGAGTTGACGTGCTGCCGCAAGTACGGTCGGTATCACCCTACGATAGTCCATCCGTGTCGGACCGAAGACGGCCAAGAGACCTTGCGGCTGATCTTCGCCCACCACCTCCGCGATGACGGAATAGGACGAAAACCGATCGTCGGCTTCCTCTCTGCCGATCATGACGGTAAATCCGTTGTTTTTGAGTGTCGATAAGAATAGCTCATTCAAAGCCCGTTCATCCTCCAAAATCGACATCAAAGGGATAACCGATGAAGTTTCTTGAAACTCGGGCTGCGTTAGGAGCTGTGGAAGACCTTTGTGAAAGACCGAACTTTCGGGCCTGACGGTCCAAAGCATGGAAAGCAAACCGGTATTATCGCTGACATAGGAAAGGATTTTCGCAATGCGGTGCTCGTGATCCGAACTTCGCATACTCCCGGCGATCGAGGCCGTAACGGTCTTTCGTGGACCTTGTGTGTTTCGGAAGTCACCGCGCAAAAGGATGTTGTTGACAACAACCCGGTACCCGGAGTTCGTGGGAACACGCCCGGCCGAAGTATGGGGTGCGATGGCGTAGNNGCCGGCAACGAGCCCCATGAGCTCGTTGCGGATGGTTGCCGAGGATATCTCCTTGAAGTATAACTCGGCAATACGACCGGAACCCACCGGAGCCGCGCTCATCACATATTCATCTACCAGTGCCGAAAGCACCTTTTGCTGTCGTTTCGTGAGCACAGGTCACCCTTTGTTGCTTCGTTTTCGGA
>DOMT01000159.1:0-494 GCA_003509825.1 Coriobacteriia bacterium | reverse complement strand
TAAAGAATTATTGCTGAGCTGTGCAAACGTAAGAAAACTGACAACGAAATCTCCGTGTCGGATACAGCGATTTCGTTGCTACACGGCGTATGTGCTTTCAGGTGCGTTATGGGTGTCGAGATGCCTGGCAAGACGCTCGAGCAAATCCGCCTGCGAGATGGGTTTTGTTACGAAATCCACAGCACCCGGTTCAATCCCTTTAGCCCTACTGTCCATATCATCGAGACCGGTGATGAATATCACGGGTATTTTGCAGTAATCAGGATGTGCCTTGAGNNACCTCGAGGGCTTCGTAGCCACTCATGCCCGGCATCTCGACATCCAATAAAATCAAATCGGGAGTAAGCCTTTTCAGAAAATCGAACATTTTGGATGCGGACGGAAGGGCGACAACCCGATAATGATCCTTTATCGCCATAGCGATGGCGGTGAGACCGGCATCGCTGTCATCCACCACGAAAACCAGTTTTTGCTGTTGCCTTTGCTGCACAGGC
>DOMT01000069.1 GCA_003509825.1 Coriobacteriia bacterium | reverse complement strand
CAAAAACCCAGCCCGCGGAACCCACTCCCCATCTCATGCCTTCCTGCCATGTCAAGGGGCAGGCAGTCAAGAAGACAACGATCGAAAATATTTGATTTAATGGAATAAATCATTGACAAAACATGGCTGGCGTAGAATATACTCCCCGCTATAGGCGCCTTGTGTCCGCATCTTTGGGAGCCGGTCATGATAGATGTGTTGCGTTCCGCTCTGGATGGGATGAGCACCTTTGTTTATACCTCCGATCTGGAGACGGGAACGCTTTTGTTTGTCAATAAAAGGATGCGGGAGACTTTCGGGATAGACGGTGATGTTTCAGGAATCGCCTGCCGGGAAGCCATGCAACGGGTAGGAGGAGGAATTCGTTGCGCTTCCTGCCCTGTTTCCGCCCTCAAGGAGAGACCGGATTCCCCCGTGGTCTGGGAAGAGAGGGATGTCCTCACGGGGCATTGGTACAAAAGCACTGACAGCGTCATCGACTGGTTTGACGGCAAAAAGGCGCATTTGGGGGCATTCATTGACATCACGGCTCTCAGGCAGGCCGAAATGGATCTCCGCCAATCGCATCAAGCGTTGAAGAATATCCTCAACAGCCTGGACGCCTGCGTTTTTGTGTCCGATCTGGACACGGACGAGATCCTTTTCGCCAACAGGAAGACAACGGAAATGTTTCTGCCCGACGGCGACATGACCGGGCGGACATGCTGGGAAACCATGCAGAAAGGCATGGCGGGACGCTGTCCGTTCTGCCGGAAGGAGCAGTTGCGGGCAGTTCCGGGGGCCGCAGTGATGTGGGAGGAGCACAACGCTCTGGTGGGCGGGCATTGCTACAAGAACATCGACAGCGTCATTGACTGGATAAACGGCAAAAAAGCCCATATGCAGTACAGCATCGACATCACACGGTACGACGCTCTGAGCAAGGAATTGCTGACGGCCAAAGAGGCTGCCGAGCGCGCAAACCAGACGAAGAGTCAGTTCCTTTCCAAAGTCTCCCATGAAATCCGCACTCCCATGAACGCCATTATCGGCATGACCGAAATTCTTCTGGGCGAGGAGCAGGGAGCGCGCCAGCGGAGTTACCTGTCGGACATCAAGATTTCCGCCACCGCTCTTCTGGGCATCATCAACGACATCCTCGACTTCTCCAAATTGGACGCCGGGAAGATGGAGCTGCACGAAGAGCACTTCTCACTCAAGGCAACCATCGAGTTCGTCACCGATATGTTCAGAAATCGCATCGAACAAAAACATCTGGGCTTCACCCTCGACTATATCGATCTCGAGCACGACGACGTGATCACCGACCCGTTGCGCCTCAACCAGATTCTCATCAACCTACTCTCCAACGCCATCAAGTTCACCGACGAGGGAGAGATCAAACTGACGGTGGAGGAAGTACTCCACTCCCAAGGAGAATCCGTGTTCCGCTTTACCGTCAGCGACACGGGTATCGGCATCGACCCCGAGCAAACGCCCAAACTCTTTACCTCCTTTACCCAAGTCAGCTCGGATGCCGGACGGCTGTTCGCCGGCACAGGGCTGGGCCTGTCGATCGCCAAAAGCCTCGTGGAGCTTTTCGGCGGCGAAATCGAGCTGGAGACCACACCGGACAAGGGCTCGACGTTCAGCTTTACCATCCGCGCCAAGGTAAAGGGCAACGCGAACAGAAGCGACGGCAGGATAACCGACCCCGCAATGCTAAACCTGCGTGACACACATATCCTGGTGGTGGACGATATAAAAATCAATCGAGAGATTGTAGATGCGCTGCTTGAGGGCTCGGGAGCCATCATCGAGGAAGCGGGCGACGGCAAACAGGCACTGGAGATGTTTGAATCGTCACCCCTCGGCTACTACAAGATCATCTTCATGGATATCATGATGCCCATCATGGATGGTTATACTTCCACGGAGCATATCCGGGCCTTGGAGCGGACGGATGCGGAGACCGTAATCATCATCGCCATAACCGCCAACGCTTTGCAAGAAGACATGCAACACGCGGCCGAAATCGGTATGAATGGGTATATAATCAAACCGATAGATGCCGAGGAACTGTATGGGAAGATCAGCAGGTGGCTATGAGAAAACTATTGGCTAATAGGCTCTACATCGTCATAATTTCTTCGATCCTGCTCTTTGTGATCATGAGCACGGTCTCGCTTACGTCTCTGGAGCTCTTGCAGGGCAATGCCCGGGTGGTCAATTACGTGGGGATCGTACGTGGCGCCACACAAAAGCTGGTGAAGGAAGAGCTTATGGGCTATCCGGACGACGCACTGGTGGCCCGTCTCGACGGCATCATCAACGAGCTGTTGACCGGTGAGGGCAGCGAGGGACTGGTGGTGCTCGACGATTCGACGTATCTCGACTACATGGGCAGGGTCCAGGAGAGCTGGGTCGGCCTCAAGGAACACATCTACACGGTGCGGGACGGTGGCGGTACGCAAGAGTTGTTCGATGCCAGCCAGGAGTACTTCGAACTGGTAAACGACACGGTGTTTGCCGCCGAGAATTACTCTGAATCCCAAGTGGGACGTATCAACGGCATCATGATCGCAATCAACGTGGCCTTCATCGCACTGATCGTGGTGGTCTCGGTATTCGTGGTAAGGAGCATCGCGGTGCGCAGACGCGCCGATGCCCTGGGGCAGATCGCCTATGTGGATCCACTCACCAAAATCGCCAATCGTGCCAGCTGTGAGCAACGCGTGGCCGAACTGATGGCCACACCCCCCGAGCAGAAGGTGACGGCGTTCATGTTCGATATGAACGACCTCAAGCTCACCAACGACTTTTTGGGACACCAGGGAGGCGACAAGATCATCGTGGCCTTTGCCGCGATTTTGGCCGAGGCGGCCGAGCCCTACGGGTTTTTGGGACGCTACGGCGGCGATGAATTCGTG
>DOMT01000007.1 GCA_003509825.1 Coriobacteriia bacterium | reverse complement strand
GCGGTCGGTTTCGGCAGTCGCCGTGCCCATGGCGGCATCGACCTCGCCAACGAACTCACCGATCGCAAAAATGCCAAAACACAGGTCATATGGGGAAACAGCCCTACCATCTCACTGATGCATACCATGCACTTCTTCATGGAGGCGCAGCAGAAGGGAACGAAGTTCGTCGTCGTCGATCCGATCTACAACGCCACATCCTGCAAAGCGGATAAGTGGTTTCCCGTGGTTGCGGGAACCGACGGGGCTTTGGCACTCAGCGTCTTGAACGTCATGTTCGAAAACGGTTGGATCGATGACGCCACGTTGCGATCCAAAACCAATTGCGGCCTTCTGATAAAGACGGACGGAATGTTTTTGCGTATGAGTGATTTGGGAGTTGCTCCTACGGAAGGCGGCAAGAACCCGACGACGGGTGAGACGATTATGGTCGATCCTCCCGCGGTGTGGGATGAGACGACCGGTGCCGCCGTTGCATACAGCGAGTCGAAATCTCCGAAACTCTCGAACGTCGCTCCGATAAACGGCATCAGCGTGCAGACCGTTTATGAGAACGCCATGAGCTATATCTCGCAATACCCGCCCGCAACGGCAACGTCCATCTGCGGAATATCGGAAGCCGATATCCGTGAGCTGGCGCGCATCTATCATGAAGACGGACCGGTTACAACCGAGATAATGATGGGTATGAACCACTATCACAACGGACACTACAGCTCCTGGCCCGTATACCTGGTATCTCTGCTCACGGGCAATGCGGGTAAGGCGGGTTCGGCGATCGGTCAAACCGAGGAATACCTGCCGATGCTGATGTATTCGAACATTCTCGGAGCCACCTATCCCAGCGACTCCGCCGGTAACCCCGCACCCGGGCAGGCAAACACCATCCACACCATCAACATCGGTGATGTCATCGATTCCGGGATGTATCAGGGTAAGGAAGTAAAGCTCAAGAGCGCCTACATCCACTGCTCCAATCCCGTGGTGACCATGTGCGATCATGAATACACGAAGAACTGGTTCAGCGATCTCGAGTTCGTTGTAACCGCCGATATCTGCATGACGGAAACGTGCAAACATTCGGATATCGTGCTTCCTTCGGCCCATTGGTTCGAACAGAACGATCTCGCGTTCCTGTTTATGACCCATCCGTATGTATTGTGGCAGGATAAAGCGATCGAGCCGGTAGGCGAGGCGCGACCCGACTTTCAGATATTCGGTCAGATTCTGGATAAATTGGGTCTCGGCGAATACTGGATCACGGAAGATGAATACCTGGAGACCCTGCTCGATAGCGATTACTGGAAGGGCCTCGGCGTTACCTTGGATAACCTTAAATCCAAAAAAGCCGTGCGCATCTATCCCGAAGGCGACAAGATCGCCAGTACGGAGGTGCTCGGTACGGAGACCGGTCAGATATACCTCTACCAGGAAACGGAAACTCCGGCTTACACCAACCCCAAGCCGATCGACATGTCGATCGAACGGGGCCTCCATTGGGAATCTCCGACCTACGCCGGTGCCGACCGCGAGTACCGCAAGGAATACCCCTACCATCTATTCTCCGAGCACATGCGTACGCATACCCATACCCAGTGGTGGGATTGCGAGTATGTTAAGGAGTACGAGGCGGAACCGATCTTGCGAATCAACCCGGATGAAGCGTCCGATATGGGAATCAAAGAGGGCGATCTGGTCAAATGTACCAACCATGTGGGCACGGTTACCATGAAGGTTGCTTTCAATGCCGGCCTGCCACGAAAGATGGTCAGCTCCGCTCGAAGCTGGCAACAGGATGACTTCGTTGCCGGTCATTATGCGAGCCTGCCGCCCCGTGAGTATAACCAGGTCTGTGCGAATCAGGCTTTCAACGATGTTTCCGTAAAAATTGAGAAAGCATAAGGAGGCGCTTCATTATGACCCAATATGGAATGGCTATAGACCTGCACCGCTGCTTCGGATGTCAGACGTGTGCGGCGGCGTGTAAGATCGCAAATAACCTACCGAAAAAGCTCTCCTACAACGTCGTGTTCACAAAAGACAACGATGACTTCAATACCGCAGGCGTTGCCGTGGCGAAGGGCGCTCTCACCAATGACAGTGCGGGTGGCTCGTTTCCCGACTGCACCATGCATTTCTTCCCTGTGGCCTGTCAGCATTGCGGCGAGCCGAGTTGCGTTGCCATCTGTCCGACCGGGGCCAGTTCGAAAGATGAAAACGGCATCGTCAACATCGATTACGAGGTCTGTATCGGATGTGGCAGCTGTATCTCGGCCTGCCCTTACGATGTGCGCACCTTGTTGGACGCCGATCCCGAGTACTTCATCGATATGGTTGTCGGCGAAGTCGATGCGCCCCCTCACAAGGTGGCCACCGTTGAGAAATGCACATTTTGCAAGAACCTGATCGAGCGCAACGAGGTTCCCGCCTGTATGCAGTGCTGCCCCGGGCGCGCACGGTATTGGGGGGATTTGGATGACCCGTCCTCCGAGCCCAATAAGGCGGCGGAAGGGCGCGAGNNGCGAGGTGTTGCGCTTCAAGGAGGGCAACGGCACCAATCCGAGTGTACTGTATCTACGATAGTCGACACTACAACAGTTGATCGATACCGAGGAGGAACAGGTTGAACACGGTCAAAGACATACGTATGGGCACAAGGGTGTCGTCAACGACGATGTCGTCCGAAACACTCGCCGCCAACGCAGACATCAGTGAGTTGTTTTCCGCCGCGTTTTCCTTTCCGTCCCCGGAATTGGCCGAGGCACTTTACTCCGGCAACTTCCAGGCAGATCTCATGGACTGCCTGGGAGAGCTGGGTATCGTCATCGATTCGGAATTACGCTCACGGATAACCGCTTGCCGGGTGGAGCAAGACCGTGAGGGATTACATGAGAGTATGAGGCGGGAGTATACCAGGCTTTATCTGACGCCGGGTAAGTACGCGATCATCCATCCCTATGAAGGCGCCTTCGAATTCGTTGCCGGTGGGGGCAAGGGGTCGCCGACGCTTTTCATAAACCCGACGGCGATAGCGGTTGAGACCTTGATGAAGAGGGCCGACGCCTTGCCCGAAAACTCCCGTACCGAACCCGTCGACAGTATATTCACCGAGCTCGATTTCCTGCGAATTCTCTATACGAGGGCACTTGCCTGCAGGAATTCCGGGGTCGAGAAAGGTGATGGGGTGGCCGAATCGTGGCTTGATTTCGCCGAGAGGTTTCGCGCCGAACATATCGATAACTGGCTGCATGGGTTCATGTCGGCCACAATCGAGCAAACACGCCTCGATGTCTATCGTTGGTTGGCGGAAGTGGGACGTGTCGTGTTCGAAGTTCCGATAAACAATCGATCTTAGGGGAAAATCGTGCTTTTCTTAATAACACTGATCGCGACGGTCGCACTCACCTTTTTGCTTAAAACTCCGATCAAGCGTCTGCCATGGTTGTTTTACCTGTTGGCAATCGTTGTTACCGTGGTGTTTTTGGCGCGCGGCACCATACAGCTGCCCGCGATCATCGATAGACCGTTTTTCATGTTGATGCAAAAGGCCACACTGGCCGAGGCTCTATTCGTCGTTGTCATGTTCATCGGGGTATTCGATGTGAAATCGAAGATACGCAGCTGGTTTCAGCCGATACGCGCGGAATTGTCGATTTTCGCCTGCATCATCGCGCTTGGTCATATCGCAGCATATCTCACGTCGTTCGGTGTGCGGATATTCGTTAACAGCGGTTCGTATAACGGTTTCCTCCTTTCCTCGTTCGTGATCGCACTGGTGTTATTTGCGCTATTGCTGATCCTCGGCTTCACGTCGTTCGAGGTCATCAAGAAACGCATGAAAACGAAGTCGTGGAAGAAAGTTCAGTATCTCGCCTATGCGTTCTACGCTCTCACCTACGTGCACATCCTGCTCTTCCTGTTACCGCCCGCCATCGGTGG
>DOMT01000098.1 GCA_003509825.1 Coriobacteriia bacterium | reverse complement strand
CGCAAGCAGGGCCACATCGCCGCCGAGCCCCGCCCGAACCGCCGCCTGCCCAAGCCCGGGATAGGAAAACACCTGCTCGACGAGGACGGAGCCGCCGAAGATCTCGGAGATGGAGGCGAACTGGAGGGTGATAGCCGGAAGCAAGAGGTTTCTGAGCCCCGAGGTGCGCATCGCAGTCCACACGCCCAAGCCTCGCGAGCGGGCGAAGCGAAAGTAGGTACTCTCCAAAACATCGATGGTTTTTTCGCGCGTATGCAGCGCCACGTTGGCAACACCGATAACCGAAAGCGTCAGCGCGGGCAAGATCAGATGATGCGCCGCATCCGCGAAGGTGACCTCGCTTTCGGCCACCCCGATGGGCACCGAGAAACCGAAGGGAAACCACCCGAGCCACACCGAAAAGATCATCAGCACCACAAGTCCCAACCAAAAGGCGGGAGTCGAGGCCAGGAGATAGCAGTAGCCCTTGATAAGGCGGTCGACCGGTCGACCGCGATACACACCCGCGACGATGCCGAGCGCGAATCCGAGCAGACCCGAAACCAACCAGGCTACCGTCATCAGTGCCAGCGAGTTGAGAAAACGGGCACCGATGACGTCGGCGACCGGTGCGTTGTAGCGAAGCGACATACCCATGTCGCCTTGCACGATAGCACCGGCCCACGAGACGTAGCGCTCCCACACCGGTTTATCCGCGCCCCAATACTCCGCCAGCTGCGCACGTTTTTCCGCACTCATGTTGATGTAGGCCGCCGTACCGACGTTGGCCTGCACCGGATCGATCGGAGAGGCGCTCACCAAGACGAACACCACCAAACTCACGGCAAGCATGAGCAGGAGGAACTTGGTTATGTGCTTGGCTATGAAAACAGGCATGCGAACAGTGTAACCCTTAATGGGGATTACGAGGCGGGCTTACGCCCAACTCCATTGGTCGATGTTGTTAACCAGCGACCAACCATGTCCGTGCGGATGCGGTTTTTGCTCCGCAACCTGCAATCCCGCACGCTTGAAGTAGAGGTGATCCACATTGGCAAACCACACCCAGGTCGCCGCACCCTGCGCCGCGATGCCTTCGGTTCCATCCCACTGAGACTTCTGCCAGTATTGATAGGAGTCCTCCACCTCGGGCTGGGCCAAAGCTTCGTCGAGGTATTCGTCGACTTTTTTACTCTCATAACACGGGAAGTTGCCCCAACCCTTGGAGTAATTGAGGTTGTATATCTCGGTCGGAGAATTGGAACCCCATCCCCATAAAACAGGGCTGGAAAACTCATTGGGATACAGATCGTCCCAGCTACCGCCGCGCGGCGTAACTTCGATGCCGATGGCCTTCATCTGGTTGGCAAACTCCATGGCGAGCGCCTGACGCACCGAGTCGCTGGAGGCGTACCAGAGGTCGAACTGCGCACGCAAACCGTCCTTGGCAAGGATTCCGTCCGTGCCGGCCTTCCAACCGGCAGCAGCCAACATCTCCTTGGCCTTTGCCACATCGGTTTTAACCTGCATGTCCTTTGAAGCCCAAGGCATATTGTCGGACACACTGTAGGCAACCGTACCGTGCCCGTTGAGCACGTTTTTGATCATCACGTCGCGATCGACGGCGTAATTGAGTGCACGGCGAATGGCAAGATCGGAGGTCACCGCATTGCCGGCCGGATATTCGTTCTCGCCGTCGGATTTGGTGGCACCGGGGGCGATGGTGGGCAGGGAGATGCCGCGGCTGTCGACGCTCTTGCAGGAGANNAGCCCGCAACACTCTGGTTGCTGTAGACGGCCGAGGTGTAGGCGATATCCACCTGGCCGGCATTGGCGGCGGCCAGTGCGGCGGCCTCCTCCATGAACACCACGACGACGCGCTTGATCTTCGGCGCCTCACCGTAATAGTCGGGGTTGGCGGTAAGTATGATCTGCTGGCCCTTATCCCACTGCTCCAGCATGTAGCGGCCGGAACCGATGGGTTTGTCGCCGTAATCCGCGCCGTGGGCGTGTGCGGGTACGATACCTACAACGGCCAACGTGTAGAGCAGTGCATTGAAGGGTTTGTTGAGATAAAACTCCACGGTGACATCGTCAACGGCAACGGCTTTATCCACCATGCTCAAGTCGGCCTGTGCGGCATCGGATGCGATGATGCCGTTGATCGTAAAGGCCACATCCTTGGCCGTCAGTGGTTTGCCATCGGTGAACTTGACGTCATCGCGCACGCCGAAGGTCCACTTCAGGCCATCTTTCGAGCACTCATAGGTGGTGGCGAGGTCGTTGACGAACTCCATATTGATATCGGTGGTGATAAGCGTGCTTTGGATGAGCGGCTCGTGCACGTGCTCGCCGCAACCCCAGGACACGAAGGGGTCGAAACCGGCCGAAGGCTCACTGGTCGTGGTCATCACCACGATAACCTGGTCCTTTACCGCCGAAGCGACCTTGTCCGTCGAACCGCCGGCAGTACATGCCGAAAGCAGACTCCCCAATGCGACCGAAGCCGTCCCGATACCCGCAAGTTTGACAAAAGTACGTCGTGAGTGATTTTTCATCTGTTCTCCTATGTGTAGACATGACCGATATTCAGTTTGTTACAGTGTTACGAATTTTTTTATTGTAACACTGTTTCCGAGCAACCAGGTTTGTTATCACGGAGAACATGTATTTTTGCCATAGGGAACGGTTATGGGATACTACAGCGGTGGAATGGACATCCCCGAAGGCGCACCGAACAGAAGAAGTTTTACCACGACGTATTCATGAAAGAGCAGGAAGTATCCGAGATAGAGCGCCCCGATGTAGATAAGCGACTCGAAGCGTCGATAGGCGGGAAGTCGGGATTGCCCCGCCTACCCCCACACCATCCGGACAACGATCCTGCACAGCAAAAACCCGATCAACGCCCCCACGGTGTTGATGATCAGATCGTCGATGTCGGTAAGGCGGTTGTTGAGCAGTTGGCTTAACTCGATAAGGAGCGATAATCCAATGATCGAAGTAGAGAACTCAAAGATTTGTCTAAGTTCATACCTCGACCGAGCTACTGCCCCACCGGGGTGCGCGAGGCGTTATGAGTCCGATTGTTCGGTACGGTCAAGTTCTCAGAGCAATCCGTCCAGGTTGTGTTTTCTACGCAACTCGTTGAGCTCCAATTGCAACTCACCGACATGCCTGAAGAGCTCGTCTCGCTTTGCGGGAAGTGGACTGCCTGCACCTCCGCTACCTTGCCCCGCCTGACGCGCAAGCTCGCCCTCCACACGCCTGAGCTCGAAAGTCGCCTCCTTGATCGCCCGCTTCAGCTGTTCCTCGCGAATATTGAACATCAGTATGCCTGCCAGACGATTGGGCGGCACACCATCGTAGCCGGCGAGCCTGGCATTGGAAAGTAAGCTT
>DOMT01000099.1 GCA_003509825.1 Coriobacteriia bacterium | reverse complement strand
GGCATTGGAAAGTAAGCTTGAAACGTCGGGCATCTTTGCCAGCAACTTTGCCATCAGATCGTCGGGGCCGTCTTGTCTATCCGACTCCGCCAGAGCCCGGGCGATCGACTCCAGCCCCGGAGTACTCCAGGTGATGCGCCCGAATGCCTCCACCAGCCGCTCCCGCACACCGGGATGTTCGATGAAGATGAAGAGCAGCTCGCTTTCCATCGCAAGAAGTTTGTCGCCGGCGCCGCTCGTATCGATAGTACGAGGCTGCTCGGAGGCTCCCTCGTCCTGCAGGCGATTTTCACGCGCGGCTCCGTCGGCCGCCCGTGGTACCGCCGGAGCCTTGGCATGTTCCAAGGCGCTTGCGACCAGCGCATAATCGATATGCAAAACATCCGACAGGTAATTTATGTAATCCATCGCCAACAAACTGCCCTTCACGGGCACCAGCAGCGTAATGACATCGTTAAGCGCACGATTGCGCTGCTCGGGCAAATCAAGATTCCAATGCGCCAAGCGGCGATCCAAGGCAAACTGAAGCAGAGCCGCAGAGGTATCCAGCGTCTTTTGCATGGCTTCATGCCCCTCGGCGGCCAGGTAATCGGCGGGATCCATCGAACCCGGCAGCATCGCCACGAACAGATCGAGCTTTTGCCCGGCTTCGGCCGTGGCCATCACCGTTATCAGATCGACGGCTCTATCGGCCGCACGTTTGCCCGCCTCATCACCATCAAAGAGCAAGATCACTTTCTTGGTAAAGCGGGAGAGCAGTTTAAGGTGCTCGGGCGTAAGCGCGGTACCCAGCGTGGCCACCGTGTTGTTAAAACCCGCCCGGTGCATGGCAATGACGTCTGTATAGCCCTCCACCACGATCGCCGCACCCGACGTGGTGATCGGCGCCTTGGCTTTATCGATGGCAAAAAGATTCTCGCGTTTGTGAAACAGTCGCGTATCCGAGCTATTGAGATACTTCGGTTCGCCCGAGCCGATAACGCGGCCACCGAAGGCGATGGTTCTGCCCTGCAGATCGGAGATGGGAAAAATCACCCGGTTGAAGAAGCGGTCTTTGAGCGCACCTGCACCCGAGCGACCCATTCCCCCTTCGGCAGAGCCGAGACCCCCGGCACCGCCGGCGCCGTAACGACCCGAGCCCTGTCCGCTGTAGGCAACATTGGCGGCGATCATCTCATCACGGGTAAAGCCCTTGGACGACAAGTGTTTGACGAGCATCCCCCTGCCGGGCGCAAACCCGAGACTCCAGTCGCGCGCCACGCTGCCACCCAAACCACGCTTGCCGAGATAGGCCCGAGCAGCGTCGGCCTCGGAGCTCTTCACCCGCATCAACTGCTGATGGTAAAAGGCATTCGCCTCATCGCAGACGGCGATCAAACGCGCCTTCTTTCCGCCCCCCGACTTTCCTTGCTCCTCTTTGAGCTCGATGCTCTTGCGCTGAGCCAAGCTGCGCACGGCATCCAAAAAATCGAGGCCCTCGGTCTTCATCATATATTTGAAGACATCGCCGCCCTCACCGCAGCCGAAGCAATGATAGAACTGCGAGGCGGGATCGATTTTAAACGAAGGAGTCTTCTCATTATGAAACGGGCAGTTGCCCCAAAACTCACGACCGCGTTGTTTGAGCACCACACGCTCGCCGATAAGCTCGACGATGTCGTTGGCGTCCCGCACCCGCTTGATGTCATCTTCAGTGATCATGGTAATAGTGTAGCGCAAGCACCGGTCTCCCACATCGCACAAAACACGATAGGTAACACTCCCCTGCCCCCCATCAGGCCTCCCGTTAGGCCCCGGACCTGCAGACCGCACCTTCTGCGGTGCCACCACGCGCGAGGAGGGCGGGAATCGCTTCCTCGCCCTCCTCGGGTTATAACGTATGTCCGAAATACCGCCTAGAACATGAACATATTATGCATGAGACCGCCGTTTAGGCTGATGAACAGAGGTACGAATACCAGCGAAACAACGGTTACCACCTTGATCAAAATATTGATCGAAGGTCCGGAGGTGTCTTTGTAGGGGTCACCGATGGTGTCGCCGACAACCGCGGCCTTATGGGCCTCGGAACCCTTGCCACCATGCACACCGGTCTCGATGTACTTCTTGGCATTATCCCAGGCACCACCGGCGTTGGCCATATAGACCGACATCAAGAATCCGCAGGCCAAAACACCTACCAGGAAGCCGGCCAGGATATTGACATCGATGATACCCAAGATCACCGGAATGACGACGGCGAGGATACCGGGAAGCAGCATCTCGCGCAGAGCCGCGTTGGTGGAGATGGTCACGCAGGCCTCGGTGTCGGGCTCCACGCCCTCTTCGCCGGCGAGCAGCCCCTTGATCTCACGGAACTGACGGCGGACCTCATCCACCATTTTGCGGGTNNAACAATCATCTTATTGGCAGCACGCGACACGGCACCCATGGTCATGGCACCGAAGAAGAACGGCATCATGGCACCGATGATCACGCCGATGATGACGAAGGGATTGGTGAGCTCGATCGACAACCCGCCTGCCAGACCGTGATTGAGGTTGGTGTAAAACGCTGCAAACAGGGCCAGCGCCGTGATGGCTGCCGAGGCGACGGCGAAGCCTTTGGCCACAGCTGCCGTGGTGTTACCCACGGTATCCAGAGCGTCGGTGCGCTCGCGGATCTCAGGAGGCAGCCCTGCCATCTCGGCGATACCGCCGGCGTTGTCGGCCACGGGACCGTAGGCATCCACACCGACCGTAACGGCCGTGGTGGAAAGCATACCCAGAGCCGAAAGACCGATGCCGTACACGCCGAACTGAGCGGCGAACTCGGTACCTGCGCCTACCTGCATTCCGCAGATGTAGGCGATGGCCACGGCAACCACCAGCACGATGGCCGGAGCCACGGTGGAGAGCATACCCGTCGCCAGACCCTCGATGGTATTGGTGGCCGAGCCGGTCTGGGAAGCCTCGGCGATCTTTTTAACGGGTTTGTAGTGATAGGAGGTGTAGTACTCGGTGAGCTTGCCGATGGCGAGACCGGCGCCGAGACCGGCGGCGGTGCAAGCCAAAAACCACAGGGCGTTCAGCTCGCCCACGCTTTGCCACATATAGCAGAGACCGGCGATGATGAGCAAAGTCACGCCGGAAGTCACATAGGCCCCGCGGTTCAAAGCCTTATGGATCTTGGAGCCGTCGTTGGTATTAACCGCCACCAAACCGATGATGCAGGCGATGATGCCGCCCGCCGCAAACAGCAGCGGCATGATGATGGCAAGCAAGCCGTCGACGGAAAATATCGTGCCGTTAACATCACCGGAGAACGGTGAGCTCGCGGTGAGGGCGATGGCCACGGCCAAAACCATCGGCGCAAGCAAAGCACCGGCGTAGGACTCGTTGAGGTCCGCGCCCATACCCGCCACGTCACCGACGTTGTCACCCACGTTGTCGGCGATGACACCGGGGTTGCGGGGATCGTCCTCGGGAAT
>DOMT01000084.1:2312-4882 GCA_003509825.1 Coriobacteriia bacterium | reverse complement strand
CGGTGCGCGCACGCGACCTCGCCGTACGAGGGGCGGGCAGCCTGCCCAAGCGGGAGGGCTATACGACGGGACACTTCTTCAGGGGTGTGCACTGATCGCAAAACCGGCCGATATGGCGCAGCCGTGCCACAGATCTTGAGGGCGATATACGAGACATCGATCGAAAAAGTAACCGACGCGGCGCGGAGGATCCACGGAGCTTCCGCGCCGCGCGATATTACGGCTGCTCTTTTTTGATACTGCGCAAGGCTATCCAAGACAATACACAGGCCGCCGGTATATAGGCCGCGATAAGTGCGAGCGCAAACAGAAAGTGCTCACCGGTGTATAGGTAACAGTACTCCACCAGTCGCTCCATCACGATACCCTGCTCCTGAAGACGCAGGGTCAGCGCGTTGAGGTTGGCGGTCGTTCCGAAGGCTTCCATCGAAAAGCGACAGGTCGCAAGAGCCGAGAGCGACTCGGCGGCTCCCTTGAGCTCGAATATCAAGCCCGAAAACAACAGCTGCGGGACTAAAAGGATCGGTGCCATCGCCATGGCCCTGTCGGCGTTTTTAAACAGCGCCGATATGAAGATGCCGATCGACGACGCCGCAAGCGCGGTGATAAACACCACCGCCAGAAACTCGGGATAGGCCGAACCATCGAAAACACCCGTGTCGGGCAAGCCTACGAGCAGGGCATACGTCGAGGTCAGCAACACGGACTGCACTGCGCAGATAACCGCCATGGCAATGACCTTGGCGACGATATAGGAGCTGAGACGCAGCCCCGTCATAAACTCCCTGCGCAGGATCGCCCTTTCCTTGCAAACCTCCTGTATGGAATTGAGCAGCCCCAGCCAAAACGCCGAGCAGGAAAGCGCAAAGAGCAGGCCTTTGGTAAACTCATACTGCACGTATTGTTGATCATCGGCTATCAGAGAGATGAGAAAGCCGAGCAGCGGAGCCTGAATAAGAAGCAACAGCGTGCGCATGCGGTCGTTTACGGATACGTGGAGGTTTCGGCGTAACAGCACGAGCGTTTGGCGCACGGGGTTTAAGGTGCGGCGCCCGCTCTTATCGAGAATACGGCCCGTCTCCGTCTTCTTTTCCGCAGGGCCTTCCCGTGCCTCGAAGCGGCGGTGCCACACCTCGGTATCGTCGGCGAGCAGACCGTAGATATCCCTGAGCTCCGAAACGGCGAAAAAGCCGAGGGCCTCATCGGTTGATCCCGAGAAGCACAGTTTGCCACCGTCACCGATAAACAGGATCCTGTCACAAAGATGTAGATCGAGTGTGCTGTGGGTGGAGTACACCACGGTTTTGCCGTCGAGCGTCATCTGCCGCAGGGTCTGCATGATCTTGTGTTCACTCTCCGGGTCGAGACCCGAGGTGGGCTCGTCCAAAAAGAATATCTTAGGGTCGGAGAACAGCTCCACGGCGATGCTCGCTCGTTTTCTTTGCCCACCGGAAAGCTTTTTGATGAGCGTCTTTCTGTGCTCGGACAAACCCACCACCGCAAGCACCCGATCCACCGTGGCCCTTCGCTCAGATGCATCCGTTTTGGCGGGCATACGGAGTTTGGCGGCATAACCCAACATGCTTTCGAGCGTCAGTGAATCGTAAACGATGTTTTGCTGCGGAACATAACCGATGGATGCTTTCAGATCGGCGAAGTTTTCGTGGAGATCGACGTCGCCCACGCTCACCTCTCCGCCATTCGGCACGCTGTATCCGCTGATACAGTTCATAACCGTAGTCTTGCCGGCGCCCGATTTGCCCACCACGGCCACCAGCTCACCCGGTTCGATGGTAAAACTCACGTCATCACAGATGGTTTTATTTCTCCGCCCTACCACCTTGTTGATGCGTTTGGCCTCGATTCGGATGCCGGGGTCGGCGGCCTGCCAAAACAGTTGCATATTGCTGAAAACCAGCGGGACGGAACCGATGGTGATAACGTCCTTTTCATAAAGAAAGTGCTTTTTTGTAACCGGCGCCCCATTGACCTTGATTTTATCTTGCGCGGAGTCCGCAACGAGGTAGATCCCCTCCACCGTCGATAGTATCCGTGCCTCTACCGACGAGACACCGCCGGCTCGAAGTTGCACATCGCTGCCAGGCGCAGAGCCGACAACGGTTTCCACCCTGCCCAACAGACGCCGGCTTTGCCAGCGAACCTTGCGTCGGGCGCCGGAGCAGAGAATCAGTGTACCGGTGACCGCCGTATCCGCGTCACCCAAAAGCACCGAGTCGCCACCGAAAAGCTGCCTGCCCTGCTCCCGGGCTTCGCCGTGCGGGCGCCGTCGCTCGAAGACATCCAGATACCATTCGCCCTTGACGCTGTACAGCTGTCCGTGATAATCGTTTATGTGGGGTGATCTGAGTAAGATATCGTTATCCGGGGCACGCCCGAAACCGATGGTCTTTTTTCTGAACGATGACAGGTCGTAATCGACGGGGGCACCGGGGCCGTCGAACACCGTCAGATATTTTACCGTTGTTTTCCCCACCCGCTCATCGAATGTCTCTATCGGTCCTCCCCCCGATAACACTCCCCAAAAAAGGAGCCCCCCTGGCTCCTTTAAA
>DOMT01000084.1:0-2245 GCA_003509825.1 Coriobacteriia bacterium | reverse complement strand
ACACGAGCGAATACTTTACCACAAACTTCATCATAGCGCAGTACGCTTATGAATAATTATGGAAAATTACCCCACCGCCGACGATGCCGGGAAAATTACTCCGCCGACACCAGCTCGATTTCGAATGTCAGCGCCTGGCCGGCCAGTTCATGATTGGCATCGAAGTAGGCGTTGTCGTCCTCGATCTTGACCACCTTCACGCGCATGGGCTGCCCGTCGGGGTTATGCATGATGATGTATTGACCCACGGGAAGCTGCTCGGCGTTGGGGATCGCATGCAGGGGAATCACCGCCACATTGGTCTCATCGGGCTGCCCGTAGGCCTCTTCGGGCGGAATGCGAACGGTGCGTTTCTCGCCCACTTCCATCTCCAAAACGGCGGCGTCGAATCCGGGGATCATCTGACCCGCTCCCGCCTCGAACTCGATGGGCTCGTTGCGGTCGTAACTGCTGTCGAACACCGATCCGTCGTCCAGTGTTCCTCTGNNTTGCCATGTGGCCTCACAATCTATCGGGTTTTATCACTCTAACGCATTACGGGCACAAAGTTGCCGTAATGTACATATTTCAGCCTTTGTGGATCAATTCGATATTCATGTCCACGCGGGTGTCGATACCCGCCACACGCCCCGAACTCGTATACTGCCAGATGGTGAAATCGAAGCGTCCGCTCGGAAAATCGACATCGTATTCCGCAAACCAGATATCCCGCCCACCCAAGGTATCGAGGTAGTAGGAGGCGATATCCTCCTTGTTGCCGTAGATCATGGTGGCATATCCGGCGGCCTCGATGAGCTCACAGAAGGCCACGGCGTTGCGTGTTCGCTGAAAATCACTGATCGCATTGGCACGGCCGGCACCCGTATCGAGAAAGACCGGCTCGAAGTCGTAGACGACCGGATAATCGAGTGTGCGCCCCTGCAAGACGTTGAGAACGTACTCCGCCTCGGCCCGGGCCTCGGTCTCATCGAGGGCCTGCGAGAAGAAATACGTTCCGACGGGGATCCCGGCATCGGTCGCCCCTTTGAAGTTTGTCTCGAAATACTCGTCGATGTTGATCGTACCCTCGGTTGCACCTCTATATCCCAGCCGAAGGAAGGCAAACTCGATGCCGTCACCCGCTACAGTCTGCCAGTCGATCACACCCTGATGACTTGAGACGTCGATGCCCATCCGGGACAACACCGTGCCGTTTTCGCTATAGGTGAAGCGCCCGTTTTCCCTGAGCAACCCGGCCCGGTCGTACGGGCTTACATACGGTGGCTCCGTGTCTGCAAGATCCGTATCCGCCCCGAGCGGACCGGAGCAAGCGGAAAGGGCGAGCAGAAGCGCTGTAAGACAGGTTGCCACACCGGCTGTAAATGATTTTCGCATCCCCGCATTCTAGCGTGGCCGCGCTATGCGGGCATACGCGCGGTGATGATCCGTGGACGATTCGTTAAGTCGTTGTGGATGAGACAGTCGACGAGCCCTTCGGCTTCGGAGTGGGCTTTCGCGGCGATGAGTGTATCCTCGTGCAGCTCGCAGGTCAACAAGGCGCCGGGCTTGAGTAACAACTTCGCCTGGGCAACGATTCGTCTGAAGACAACGAGGCCGTCTTCTCCCCCGTCCAATGCCAGAGGTGATTCGTATCGTGCCACTTCTTCCGGTAGCTCCTGTAGCTCGCGTGTGGGTATGTAGGGTGGATTGGAGACGATGATATCGAAGCTTCCGTGGAAAGCCGGATTTTCGACCAGGGAGCTTGCCAGATCGTCCTGGACGATCGACAGTCGCTGCGGATCGTCCAACCCCAGCATCCCGGCGTTCTCCTCGGCCAAAGCCACGGCCTCGGGGTTCAGATCGGTTGCCGTGAGCTTTACGTTGTGCGCCTCGTGCAGCAGTGAGAGTGCAATACAACCGGAGCCCGTGCCGATGTCGAGAATCCGAACCGGCTCCGTGCGCTCCGGCTCCACATCCTGCGCTCCGATTGATCGGTCGAGCGCTTTGACCTCTTCGAGCACCCCATCGACCAAGACCTCGGTCTCCGGGCGGGGAATGAGCACCGGCGGCCGTACCTTGAACTCAAGCCGGCGAAACGCCGCTTTACCGCTGATGTACTGCAGAGGCTCTCCCGCCAAACGGCGCTTGATACCCTCACGCACGCAGGCCAATTGCGTCTTATCGAGCGGCCGGTCGTAGTTGGTGTAGATTTCGATACGGGTGAGATCGGTGGCAGCGGAGACGACCCACTGGGCCTCGAGCCGCG
>DOMT01000220.1:1894-7042 GCA_003509825.1 Coriobacteriia bacterium | reverse complement strand
ATCGCGACGGCGTTGGTAACACGCGCCTCCATGTCCGCGGAAACCACCATCAACTGATCAACCATCTCTCCGGGTCCAAGCGATCGCGTAAGTCCTCTGGTTCCCGTTTCGCAAAACACACAACCCATCCCACACCCCACCTGGGTGGAGAAGCAAACGGTCAAGCGCCCTTTATCGGGAATGCCGACCGTTTCTATACAGCAACCATCAGCCATTTGCAGTAAATACTTGTGTGTTCCATCGGAGGAAACCTGTTTCTTTATCACCGTGGGGGAGGGGAGTGGTAGATCACGCTGCAAGCGTTCCCGTAAAGCCTTGGGGAGATTGCTCATCGAAGAGTAATCCGGCGCTCTTTTTGCATACACCCACTCGATCAACTGATCTGCACGAAAACGCGGTTCTCCCCAAGAAGCCAAAAGCTCCCGTATTTCATGGATTCCGTACCGCTTGATACCGATGATATCGTTCATCAAAAACCTCTCGGAAGTTCATCATATAAGGCAAACGACAACTCCATATAAAAGAAAAGTCGTTACCTTCCGCAGGTAACAGCTGGGTTATATCTCGTTATAGCTCAACCTATTATGTGGAGTCTCGTTTACAATCTACTACACGTAAAACCCAAGTGCGGAGTGCAAGGCGTGAAGAAGATTTCAACAGTCGTCATCATTATAATCGCAATAATCATTCTCTGTTGTTGGAGCCTCTTTGCCTTGACGTGGACACAAGGTATGTTGGAGCGGGGAAAAGCCCAATTCCAAAAAGAAACCGAGCAGAACACGTTCGGCGTTTTGCAAGAAGGGGAGAAATGAGCCATGTACGATATAGCGATAGTGGGAGCAGGCCCGGCCGGACTTTCGGCGGCCATATGGGCGAGAAGCCGCAATAAAGAAGTGCTGGTCATCTCCAATAAACCCGAAGAAAGCCGGTTGGCTAAAGCCAAACACATCGCCAATTACGCCGGTATGCCCGAGATCAGCGGTCTGGCGATGTTGAAGACGATGGTAAAACAAGCCGAAGATCTCGAAGTGTCCTTCATCTATGATCGCGTAACCTCCATAACCTCAACGGGAGAGTATTTCATGCTTTCCGCGGGGCAGGATGCCTATCAGGCTCGTGCGGTGATTTTAGCTCCGGGCACGAACAACGCCAAGCCCTTCTCCGGTGAAAACGATTATCTCGGTCGCGGGGTGAGCCACTGCGCCACCTGTGACGGTATGTTTTACAAAAACGCTTCCGTAACCGTGGTGGGGCTTAACAACGAGGCTCCCAAAGAGGCGAATTTCCTCAAAGATATCGGTGCGAAAGTCACCTATCTCTCTCCAAAACCCACCCTCGGGCTCGACGACGATATCGAAGCCATCACGGGAAGTGCGGTGGAGGTCAAGGGAGATAAGCTCGGAGTAACCGAGTTGGTATACAAGCATGCCGAAACGGGAGAGCTTGAGACCGTGTATTGTGCCGGCGTCTTCATTTTGCGACCCCAGATCGCTCCGGATACCCTGATAGCGGGCCTGGAGGTTCAAGACGGACATATCGTGGTGGATGAAAAGATGCAAACCAATATCACCGGCGTATTTGCTGCAGGTGATTGCTTGGGCGAGCCCCTGCAGGTGGCTAAAGCGGTGGGCGAAGGTCAGGTGGCCTGTTACCATGCGATAGAGTATTTAGGGTAAATCTCAAAACATTTTATGGATTATAAGGCAGCCTCAAGAAGGGGTGTGGATACCTGATCGGGGTTCCTAGAGATCCTTACGGTAAACAACCAGCTCGTGGTCGAGATCGGCGATTTTAACCAGTTGGCGTGAGCTCTCGATCCTATAGCCGTGGTTTTGCCAGAAGATGGCACCTTTTTCCTCCAGTGGTATTGCAAACATCCTGTCGGAGGCCACCTCGGAGCGCAGGGCGAAGGTCTCGACCTTCTCTACGATTTTGGAGCCGATGCCCTGCAAGCGGTATTCGGGGTTGATGACGAGGTGCTGGAGAACCCATTCGCCCTGTTCGGGCCAGCCGATGACCACCAGAGCGTATCCGGTAAGAACGTTGCCCTTATAGGCTCTGAACAGGACTTTATCCGAAGTGGTTTTTCCCGGGAGAAGATTGATTTCCTGCTCGAAGGAGATGAGTTCGTTCGTCAGACCCGTAAGCGTACTGACATTTGAAAACGCCTCTTGTCGCATCATGTTGATTTCGGAAAGCTCTATGACCGCGAGTTGGCTGACGAAAACACAGTCAACTCGGAATTCATCGCCGCTGTCCATGGCAGCCAGAGACTCGAAGCCCTTGCGGGGTTCCTCACCTGTGGGTAGCTGAACTTTAGACATCCGCACCTCCCTCTTCGTAACTTCCATTAGGGCAGTCTACCGGAGTTCTCAGGGCTCCTGTCAAGCACAACAGGGAGATTGCTATATAATTGACAACATGAATAAAAAACCATTACAACACCCTGAACGCTATCAAGACCCCCTTGGAGATCACTATAAAAGTGTGCAGAGCCAACAAGAGCGGAGACTGGGAAAATACCCCGACGTCGGCACGGTATACGGTGCCGACTACCTGACCTTCAAACCTCTGGGAAAAGAAGGGGAGCAGTTTTTAGGCAGCTCCGACGGCGTGGTCGGAACAACCCTGGAGCCCCGCATCGTTAACGGGCAGCCGGGCTTTTATGCCTACGACGGCCGTTGTATCGCATTGTTCGAGGACGAGGCCTTGGTGGAGGCTTTGGAGAAGGGGTGGAAGGCTCGTTGTCTTTTGGCTTATTCCGTCTTCAAGGCCGAAGACAAGGCGATAACGGGCACGGCTGTTTGCTTTTACTACGATCCTGCGCTCGGCATGGATATCAGCGCCGCACTTGAGGCCTTTATCGGCCATCTCGTAGATAGGATTTGCCACAGGAGTTACCTTAAGCTCAAGCTCTCTCAGGACCAGTTCGCAAAAGTAATCGAGAGTAGGGGCGAGTGGTTTTTGATCAAAGAGGAATCCTGGCCCAAACTTCCTAAGGGAATGGTGTACTACCGCAGGAAGAGAACGCTTTCGGACCGGATGATAGACGCCGCCAACAGAGGCAACAAGGGTTGTCTTGTTGCCTCGTGGACCGGCTTTTTTGCGATAATCGCGGGAATCGTCTTACTCGTTTGGTTTTTCTTCTTCAGATGATGCCGCCTCATCGGCCGTGGCGCCTTCTACAGCCTCGGTAGCCACGTTCTCGGCAGCAGCGGCCTCCAGGGCCTCAACTACGGCTTCGGCAGCTACAGCGGCCTCAGAAGCCTCTACAGCAGTATTGTCGACAGCCTCTACGGCAGTTGTATCACCTTCCGGTGTTACTTCCACGGCGGCAGTCTCCNNTTCGGCTACGGCGTTTTCATCCACAACCTCGACCACGAGGGTTGCTTTGAGGTCGCGATAGAAGTTCACGGTCACCTCGTGTGCACCTGCGGTCTTGATCGCACCGTGTACGTCGATCCTTCTGCGATCAACTTCGGTGTTGAACTTCTCGGCGATGGCATCGGCGATTTGGCTGGCTGTGACGGAGCCGAACAGTTGGCCCTCCTCACCTACCTTGGCGGCGATGCGTACGCTCTTGCCCTCNNTTGTCGGCGCTGTCGATGCGCTCGGCTTCACGTTTGGCGATATTGTGCTTGCGAAGCTCCAGCTGCTTCAGGTTTCCCTTGGTTGCCGTGATGGCGATCTTTTTGGGAAACAGGTAGTTCACGGCGTAACCGGTGGCAACGTCGATGACGTCTCCTTCACCGCCCCGCCCTTTCAATTCTTCCAGTAAGATTACTTTCATATCCGGGCCTCCTAACCGCGACCCCTGCGGTCGATACGACCGCTTACGACAGGAACCGCGTATGGGACCAAGGCCATCTCACGGGCACGCTTTATGGCAACTGCAAGCTCATGTTGGTGCTGCGTGCAGGTTCCGGTAACGCGACGCGGTTTGATTTTACCGCGATCGGTCATGTATTTGCGCATCAAAGATACGTCTTTGTAATCGATGAAGTCTGTGCTCTCCTTGCAGAACTGACAGTACTTCTTTCGAGGTTGGCGTACATACTCAGCCACTTTACTCTCCTTAACAACAAGTCTCGGTTGCTCCCGTAAACAGCACGGGAAGACGACTCCGAGACTGGATTAAAACGGAATATCTTCGTCGTAAACCGTAATTGCAGGAGCCTCGGGAATCTCGATGTCTTTGACATGAGAAGCGTGTGCCGAACTGTCACGTGAAGAAAGAAACTCGATCTCGTCGATGATCACTTCGATTTTCGAGCGTTTTTGCCCGTCACGCTCCCATTGGCTCCAGCGTAGTTTTCCCTCAATGGCTACCTTCGAGCCCTTGGAAAGAAAGTTTGCAACACTTTCGGCACGGGAGCCGAACATGGTGCAATCGATGAAATTGGGAAAATCCTCCCAATCGCCCGTACTCTGATTCTTACGACGGTCGTTTACCGCTACTCCGAGGCCTAAAACCGGCATTCCGGAGGCTGTGGCGCGCAGTTCGGGATCGCGCGTCAGATTACCGCTGATAAGAACTTTGTTGATACTCATGTGAACCCCTATCCGGTCGCCTATCCATCTCCCTGCATCGCTTCGCGGCGAAGCGATGCCCCGTGTGGATCCGTGACCTTGTGCTAATTACGATCAGTACGGCTGACGATCATGAAGCGTTTCACGGCATCGGTGATGCGCAAAACGCGATCGATCTCGGCAATGGAAGTCGGATTTGCGTGGAAGTCGATGAGCACGTAATCACCGTCGGTAAGCTTATCGACTTCATAGGCAAGTCTCTTCTTGCCCCATTCGTCGACGTTATCGATCGCGCCACCTTCGGAAGTGATCGTGGTATCGATCTTCTTCAGGGTAGCCTCACGGTCTTCTTCTGCAAGCGTGGGGTTTATAAAGAACAATAGTTCATAAGCCTTCATATTTCACCTCCTCTGGACTCTGCGGCTCAGGCGCTGAAGGCGATGCCCGAGCAGGAAAATGTGCTCAGGTAGTGTACCATTCATAATCCGAGCAGGCAAATTTCCCACTTTCCGTACTCTGTCGCCCGTGAGCACCACCGCAGTGTTCGCTCCAAACCGCTTCGCCGAACAAGGGGGAGACAAAGCGGCTTGAACCGAACACTGCAACAGCACATCGACT
>DOMT01000220.1:0-1881 GCA_003509825.1 Coriobacteriia bacterium | reverse complement strand
TTTAGCAGGCAAATCCGGACAAAAAACAGGACATTCGCCCGGCAAAAACCGAACGAAAACCGAACGAAAACGGAGCGGGAAATGAAACGACCTTCTCAACGCCCGTGTGGTATGATTCGATACCCGTGACGTTTATGTTCGTCACGTTCGAGACAACGTTTATCTGAAACTACCGACAGCCTATATATACGCGGAGGAGACCTGATGTCAGGCGACAGCATAGCCCCTACACCACCACAAAACCTGGATGCCGAGCGCTCCGTGCTCGCTGCCATGCTGCTTAACAGAGACATCGTCGACGAGGTGGTTGCCCGCATCAGCGCAGAGGCCTTTTATCGTCCCGCCCACCAAAAGATCTTCTCGGCGATGTGCGAGCTTACCGAACGCCATACCCCCATCGACCACCTCTCTTTGGCCGAGCGCCTCGAGGCCCGCGGTGAGCTTAAGGAAATCGGCGACAAGGCCTATATCATCGAGCTCGCCAACAACGATTACGCGATCTTTAACTGGGAGCATCACGTTGATATCATCAAGCGCGAAAAGTTGCTCAGGGATCTCATACGCGCCGCCGAAAACATCAAGTCGCTGGGTTATAGTGAGACCGACGATGCGGCGGGTTCTATCGAGCAGGCTGAAAAGATGCTCTTCGACGTTACCAACCAGCGTATCGAAAAAAGCTTTACCGATATCGAAAAGCTGCTCGGCGACTCCGTGGCCATGCTCGAGAAGATGGCGCAGAACAAAACGGGCATCATGGGCGTGACCACCGGCTTTACCGATCTCGACCGCCTGCTCTCAGGTATGCGCGGTGGCGACCTCATCATCCTTGCAGCCCGCCCCGGTGTGGGTAAAACTTCGTTGGCGCTCAACATCGCCATCAACGCGGCTCGCTCCGGCGCCCATATCGCCTTCTTCTCCCTGGAGATGCCTGCAACCCAGCTCACCCATAGGATACTCAGCTCCGAGGCATCGGTGGACAACTCCAAGCTGCGCAGCGGCAACCTCAACGCGGCGGACTGGAAGGACATCATCGACACCTGCTCCAAGCTGAGTGAGCTCAAATTCTCCATCGACGATACACCCGGTCTAACGATCACCGAACTGCGAGCCAAGGCTCGCCGGCAGCTACAAAAGGTGGAGAAGGGCGTGATCGTGCTCGACTACCTCCAGCTCATGTCGGCCGGTGGCAACGGGTCGGCCGATCGTTGGATCGCCGTCGGTGATATCTCCCGTGGTCTCAAGATCCTGGCCAAGGAGCTGGACGTACCGATTCTTGCGCTCAGCCAGCTCTCGCGTAATGTGGAAAATCGCCCTAATAAACGCCCACAGCTCTCCGACCTCAGGGAGTCGGGCAACATCGAGCAGGACGCCGACGTGGTCATGTTCATCGACCGCTCGCTCTCCGAAGAAGAGGCCGAGCAGGACAATCGCCCGCCCATGGGCATGGGTCGCCTGGTAGTGGGAAAAAACCGTAACGGTGCCACGATGGACATCGACCTGGTCTTTGACAACGCCTACACCCGCTTCCGCGATTATTACCGTCCCCAAGGGATGTAATAGGGGGAGCAGGGTAGAGGAGACGAGCCGGGCCGTCTCAGGGCCTGGCGTATATGATGCGATGCTCCTTCGTTTTTTTATGAGAGATTAAACGCCCAGTGTGCCTTAAACTCCACACCCTCGACTGAAAGCATATTCCAGGTAACGTCATAGTGGCCGGCTGCAAGCCCGAGCGCGGAGATGTCTATCTCACCTGCCGTGCCTGTGGCTGCAATCACACCCGCCTCGTCGCTTATTTCCCAGCTCAGCATCGTCTCGCCGCCCTTGACAATCATCATAACGGTGAGCGGATCGGTCGGTGTTTTATAAAGCGATGCGGACTGG
>DOMT01000207.1:9877-10571 GCA_003509825.1 Coriobacteriia bacterium | reverse complement strand
CGAACCGGGCGCTGCGGTCAAACCTCCGGCAGTCCCCGAGCCGGACGAGCCGCCGGGCACCCCGGGGACTCCGGAGTCCCCGAAACGATCGGAAGCATCGGTGTCACCCCCGTCTCCCCGTCCGTCGGAACCGTCGGTATCGCCTTTTCCGGGCGTGTCACCCTGTCCGTCGTTGCCGTTGGAACCACCGTCCGTACCCCCGTCTGCCCCCACCGCTTCGAACCACACGGAGAGACTGTGGTCGGACTGCACATCCTCGAAGGTATAGACGCCGCTCACAGCTCCGATCATCGGTATATCTTGCGCAACATCGTCCACCCGAATCCCGGCGATCCGGTATCCAGGCGCGGCGTTTACGGCAAAGCTGTGATCGGTTCCTCGCTGTGCAGCCACCTCCCCACAAGGCGATATGCTGCCGCCTTGCGATTGCACCTGCGCCCGGATGATAAAGGTGTTTCTCGAAAAATCGGCTCGCACCGATACATCGTTTCCGGGCATCACAAAGAACAGCGGATTGATATCGGTGGCAACCTCCAGCCCGTCGACGTTCCAGCCGGCAAACGAATAAGCGGCACTCGGACGTGCACTGATCTCCACGGATTCGCCTGCGACATATCTGCCGGAGGGTGTACCCGTCACCGAGCCGCCCTTGCCCACCTCCACGTTGAGTTCATACAACTTCTGCGCCAAGGCG
>DOMT01000207.1:5745-9867 GCA_003509825.1 Coriobacteriia bacterium | reverse complement strand
CTGAACTCACCGTCGTCGTTTGCACTTGCAAGCAATCCGTCGACGGTACCACCACACTCGCGATAGATCGCGTCCATCGATCTGCCCCCGAGCTCCGAAGACAGCGGAATCGCGACATCCATCAATTCGGGAACGACATCTTCGAGTAACTCGGTGCTCAAAGTGATGCCCGAAACATCCCTTACAATCTTCGTGACGGCAAGATCCACGTATTGCACGATCCTGTAGCCTCGCGCAAAGGTCACGACCCGCAACGGCGCTGTTTCGCCCGGCTCGGAGGCCGTCACCTTGAACTCCACCATGCCTCCGGCCGCAACAACGGCCTTGTCGGCATCGGAATACAGATCACTCTCGAATAGATCCGATATGCCGCACACCGCGATGTCGGGGCAACCCTCCGAGACGGCCACCGTACTTTGCAGCAGCTCCGGTCCGAAAACCATCGTCGGCACCGTCGCACGACCACCCCTACGCTTATCCACGTTCACACCTTGCGTGATCTTTCGATATCCGTCATCGGCAACCACGTTGTACCAGCCGTCGGGAATTTTCTCGAAGGTATAGTTGATTCCCGTCCTTGCGGGAATCTCAAAGGTTTTGGCAGGACTTATCGTGGTCTGACCCTCCTGCAATACCACACTCACCTGCTTTACCGCATCGGTATTGTTGAAGATATGGCCTTTCACCTCCACGCCGGTTTGCCCGATCTTTTCGGGTCCGGGCAGCTTGAAGGTCACCAGGGTCGTGGCGAAAAGCGCATCGGGCGTACGGTTCGTAGCAGTAAGGCGCACCTCATAAACCGTATCGTCGGCAAGAACACCGGGGGCGATCACAACCTCCATGCGCTCCGAACCACCCGTCAGAGCCTTTTGCTCGCAAAGGTTCATCCACGTTGTTTGACCCGAAGCCCGGTAGCAGAGCGTGACGTCATAGGCGTGTTGGGTAAACGTGGTTTTACCCGTAAGCACAACCCGTCCGTCCGCTTCGAGTTCGGGCAGCTCCAGATAAACGGCGGGCGCGGTTGCCCAGATCGCGTACAGACGGGTGTTCGACCCCGCGTCACCCTNNACCCGGCTGACGTTTTAAGAGGTGGGTGCTCCCCGGCTGTTTGAGTTCGGTTGTAGCGGCCGGATCTTCGGACCAACCCCGGAAGGTGTAGCCCGGACGCACCAGGGCACCCGCAGATGCCAGCTCCACCTCGTAACCGTTCTCACCCGGTAAAACCACCGACGCAGGCGGCTCACCGCCTCCGTTCGCATCATACACGAGTGACCTGCGCTCCCGGGTCAGAGGTGCGAGCGTCGTGTCCGGCTCTTCGGCGTTCTTCCAACCGTCCGCGTCCGCATCCGCATCCGCGGGCCCGTAAACAAAGGTGACGACCGGGGTGTTATGCTTTCTCGGCGCAGACACCTCGGCCAAATCACCCCCGCGAAAACCTTTAAGCGCCAAAAGCTGCTCGGCCACCGTACCTTGTTCAGCGGACGATATACCGGTAAAGTCGCCGGAAACCGTACCCAAAATGCGATAGCCCGTAATCCCAGGCGCGGTTTTGACGTAGGACTCGCTCTTAAGCGAAAGCGTGCGGGTATCCGTAACGATCGGCGAGCCACCGCAATCCCGGTATCGCTCGATCACATACTGATCTTTATCCGAAGTTACGCCGTCACTTGCAAGATCATAGGTGAAAACAACCTCACCCGAGGCACCGCGCTGGTTAAGCTTGACGGGAACCACCTGAGCGAAACGCTTCGAGGCATCCCCGCTTTTCCGTCCCGCATCGAAAAGCCACTTCGATGCGGGGCTACCACCACCGAAAGTACCCTGTAGGTCGGTATATGCCCGACCGAAGTCCTTATTCGTATAGTCGTTTGACCCGAGCTCGAAAAGCGAGGTGTACACCACCCCGTCGAGACCGGCATAAACCGTCGTCGCATGAGCGTCGTCGGTGAGCGCATCGTCTTTTCGAAGCGATGTGCGCACGGAGGGTTTGATTTCAATCTCCTCGCCGTTGCCCTTGAGCCCGATGAAGTCGATGCTCAATGCATACTCTTCGCCGTCGGGAATACCGTTGGCGTTGGAGTCGGGGGCGTAGTAATACACCACATGGGGATGATCCCCGGGTACGGAGCCGGCCTTCAGGTCCGCGCCCTCGATATTCACCGTCACACATTCATACTGGGGCGTCGTCGGCCCCAGTACGGGCACACCGGGCACGATCGCAGCGGTGTCCGTCAGGTCTGCCTGCGTGATATCACCCGTAGCAACAATCCGATATCCCACGGCCACATACCCGGGTACGTCGGTTCGGGCGGTCGTACGCCTGTAGGCGGCGGTGTCCGAGTCGAGTAACGCGGAGCCGGAGGTCTTGATCTCGCTTCCGGTCGTACCGACAAGACCCGTCTTGTCATAAAGTGCATAGTGCTCGGTTACCTGCGCGACGTTTTGGGCGCCCACATAAACCACGAAGAGTTTTTTGTTTGCGGCAAGCGAAGTGAATCCGGCCGGATCGGGGTTGTTCGCCAAGCTCAAGCCCGGGTCGAACTGCGCCCAATCGGAGAGTGCGACATATTTTACGCCCGCATATACTCCGGTTGTATCGGGGTTGAATCCGGGTGCGTGATACAGGTCGGTTTTCGCATCGGCAAGATAATAGCCCGATGCGTGATAGTTGAGCGCGGTGGGTGGATCCGTTGCCGGTATCGAGAAGCGGGTCACCCGGTCGGGAACAAACCGGGCACCCTGAGCTTTGAACCTCGTGATGTCACTCGATGTCGGAGCGTCCCTGGGAGCGGCAAAATCCTGATAATCACACATANNGGAACAGCTTCGTCCACCAGGGCGGTACCCTGCGCATCCACACGGTACGCTCTGAGCGTCACCCATGTCGCAGGCTTTTTCGAATAGGTGATCGTGTAGTTGTGGGGATCACCGGTACCCGATGCGGATCCGTCACAAAGTGTATCGGCAAAAAAGTCCGCATCCAAAACCAAAGTGGCGNNCGAGCCGTCCAATCATAGGCGTTTTCATAGGCTCCGAGCCCGGACAGCTCCACCCGATCGTAATCCAGGGCGGCCGGCAACGCGGTGAGGATCGTCTTGCCGTCAAGGTCATAGGGAAGCGCCGGGTTACCTCCCGAGCTGTTGGTTACAGGCGCATAGGGAGCCAAGTCCACATCCCCGGCCACGTGACGCACATTGATGCCGAAGGGTGTGAATACGTTGTCGATATCCGTAAACGCGAGTCGGGTAACGCTTGCGGCCCCCGAAGTGAAGGTGACCTTGAAGTGGTATCGGCCGTTTTTGTCTGCCGGCAAGCCCGCTTGAGCCTTAAGCCCCGCAGCGGCGAATCCACCCGTATTCAACGTGCCGCGATTTTGCTGCGCAGCGCGTGTATAGGCCTCATCGAAGTCATCCACATCGAGAGCGCCGGACGAGCCCTTGAGAGGTTCCCTGAACCAACAAAGTTCGGAGACGGCACCTGTGCGATCGGGATCGGAATCGGCAAGCACGATGGAGGCGCCTACGCCGATGCTTTGCGTGCCCGTCGGCAATCTGAGTGCGCGACTACGATCGGGTGGTGTGAGCACAAGACCCGAAGTCGGATCGACGGCGTTGTCGGTAACCATCATATAGGCGACAAGTTTCGTCTCGGCCCTCACCACGTAGGTCGTCTCCGCCGCCGTGACAACGCCGAAGGTACCCGAAATGTCGTTGGATCCCCATCGTTTGAACGTCGAACCCATACCCGGGCTGACTTTGATATCCACCTCGGTACCGGCCAGGTAGATGCCCGCGCCTTCCACGACATCCCCAACCGACGGAACCGTTGTGATGCCGAGCGTGTAGTAGTCGATCGTCGCGGTGGCATCATTGCCGGCAACGGTAACGATGATCCCCGTGTTTTGCCGCGCGCCGGAAACACCCGTATACACCGCATAGGAACCGTCCGGNNCGGCACGGCGGTGTAGGTGACGCGCGGATCAGCACGCGTATCCGTATCCGCATCGATGAATCCGAGGTCGCCTCCATAGAGCCAAAACTCCCTGCCGTGTTCGACATAAGGAGCTTTGTTGAGCGCAACATCCAGGCTCACATCGTTATGCTCGAACAATGCGGTGAGCTG
>DOMT01000207.1:0-5737 GCA_003509825.1 Coriobacteriia bacterium | reverse complement strand
TGCAAATATCCCGGTAGGTCCGCTTTGAGCCCAGGCGCAAAAACGATAGCCGGGGGCGGGGGACGCATATATCTCGTGCGAAGCTCCGAATACGGCGGTGCCGACAACCTCACTACCCCAGGTAGACCCGTCAAGCGACACCCGTCCTCCCACATTCGGAGAGCTCTTGAGGAGTAGCCCGTCGGTATACGCCACACGCTTGAAGTCGGCACGCACCACAACATCGGTATGTCCCACAGTCAAGGTGGTATCCGGTAGCGTCGGAGCGGCGATGATGGCTGCACCCGAGGCATCGCTTTGCAGCTTCCAGCCCACAAACACCCAATCGCTGCCGGCCACGGCGCTGATCGTATGCTCGGAGTCCGTTTTCCAGGACTGCGCGTATGTGCCGAGCCCGTTGCCCGTCTCCGTCGTGATCAACCGACCGCTCAGCGCATCATACATCTCAAAGGTCACCGTATGCGCATCCGGCTCGAAGGTGCTGCGCACGGTCGTCGCCTCATCGGGCATGACGAACGTCGTAGTCGCCGCGCCCGGATTTTCAAGCGTGCCCGGGCCGTCCGTCGTCCAGGATCCGAAGGAATAGCCTGCCGCACCCTCGGCCTCAAGTGTCACCGCTTCACCCACGAAGTAGACACCCGATCCGACGGCCGAGCCCTTGCCCTCGGGCGAAACCTCGACGGCCAGGGTATGGTAATCGATGACCGTCTGCGCATCCTCATGAAAAACCTCCACCGTAGCGCCCGTGGGTACTCTTCGTTTTTCGTCGCCGGTATACACCGTGTAGCAACCGTCGGGCACCATCGAGAAGCTACAGGTCGAGGTATTCGAAACATCCGTGGCAACAAGCGCATCCGCTGCGATGAAAGTTCCGCCATCCGTGCTGAGCCAAAAATTCCTGCCGTGGCCCTCGTACGGCTTTCCGTCACATCTCACCTGTAGGGTTATGAGGTTTTGCACGAAGCTCGCAGTGAGAGTCGTCGGCTCTGCGCCGGTGGTAAAACGCGTCGAAGCCGCGGCGTTTGCGATATACGAACCCGCCTGCCCACTCTTGGACCAGCCGGCGAAGCGATAACCCTGTGCGGGCAGGGCATCGATGGACACCTCGGTACCGGCGAGATAGGTGCCGCTACCGATAACGCTTCCGGTACCCGGCGTTGCCGCATCGATATCGAGCGTGTAATAATCGACCGCAGCACCGGCGTCGTTGCCGGCCACCATCACCTTGACACCGGTATCCGTCTGCGATCCATCCGCGCCCTCGTAGATCCTATACATCCCGTCCGAAACGGCGGTGTAGGTGATGTGTGATCCTGTTGCATTTGCGGCATCGGCGGCGATGAATACCGAGCCGTCACGACTCAGCCAAAACCGCCTGTTATGATTCTCATAAGGATTACCGTCCACACGAACATCGAGTGTCACCACATCGGCTGCAAAAACAGCTTCGAGGCTTGCCGCGCCCAAGCCAGGGGTAAAGGTGGTTGCCGCCGCGCTCGCATCCGCGATGGTTCCCTCCACGCCACCCACCTGCTTCCAGCCCGTAAAACGATAGCCCGGATCGGCATAGGCGAAGATATTTTGCGGCACCATGTATGTGGAGTCCGCCGACACAGCCCCTGCGGCGCTTGTTTCATCGAAGGAAACCGATCCGCCCACGCCATCGGCGACATTCAAAGCGAGTCCACCTTCATAACTATCGAACTTTGTGGTGAGACGAATCGTTGCATCGGTGTGTCCTGCGGTATACGTAAACCGAACCACGCTTTCTTCACCCGAATTATCGAAGGATATGTCCGACAGACTGCCCGTACCTGACACGATCTCAAGACTGAGGAACTTCACACCGACATGCAAGGTGAACGTCCTTGAAATTCTCTTGCCGGTCGCCACCTTCTGCCAAACCGATCCGTCAGCCGGATACGGTCTAACCTTATCCCAACTAACGGAGTAGGTCTCGATCCTGATGTCGTGCTCGGTCANNGTGAAGTTCGCCGTTATCTCATCTTTACCTGCCGTTGCGGTGTAGGTAGTCTGTGCGGAGGCGGGATCGGCGATGCTACCGACACTGTCGGACGTCCAGCCGCTGAAATAAAAGCCCGGAGCGGGAATGGCCGTTATCGTATGGACGGTATTGAACTCCAGGGTATCTCCCGAGGTGAAATCCGCCGTCACCGTGCCACACTCAAGGCCGGTCGCATCCGAATCCTTAACCTTCAGAGTCACTGCATGGCGCTGAGGGGCGAAGCGCGCTACTACCGTAGCCGGCCCGTCCACGGTAAACTCCGTGACCTCCTCCGCCACAGCTGAAAAGCTGCCGCCCGCACTCGTAGACCAACCCACGAGCTCGTAGCCTACGCTCGGCGTGGCAACGAGTCGCTGCTTGGAGCCATGCGCCCATGTTCCACCCGACGTACTTACCGAACCGTGGTTCGAATCGCTTACCGTAACCGAGATATCCGCCGTAAGCGGCAGGGAAACCCCGAGTTCATCTACGCCGGCGGAGTACTCGATGAAGTAACCGTAGATGCTTTTTTCATCAAAAGAGGCATCGTTCCAACCCATGGATTGCGAAGAAACCTGCCTGCCCTCAAAAATATAGCCACCCCAGGCAAACTCCAGACACGGGCCGACATAGTTGGGATCCGCAAAATTATTGGGTTCCACATGCTCGGGGATGAGTCCGGCCGCCTGCTCGGGATAACGAGCGGCTGTGACGGGATTGTTGAAGAAGTTGAACACCCCCGGCACACTGAAATCCAAGCCCTCGGTGTAACCCTTGGCGGTGTAAAAGACGGTTCCGGCCTCAGGCCCGCAAGCCCAATACCAATCCGTGCCTGTATCGGCCTGATAGCCGCCGATATCGGCGGGAAGCGCATCTTGGTTTGCGATCCCCGTGCCATCGGCGAGGCGCATCCTGGTGCCGCCCATCCAACCCGACCGTGCGGCGATGGAGTTATAGAGAAACAGTTGCTCTTCGAGGGAACTCACCGTAGCCAAATACCCCTTCAAACCGCGATAGCTGCTTTGTTTGGCGATGTTATATGCGCTCCCCCAGGTCTGTTTTTCCTGAACATAGCGGTAATAATGCACCCCGCCGCCCGCATCGATGAAGCGTACGATCTCGGTGGTATCCGCCACCACCTCCACCTTGGTGTTGACCCCACTCGGATACACTCCCGGTGTTGCAAGTTTCAGATAGGTGCCCTGTGAGGAGAGCCACTCCTTAAGCGCAGCGGGCGATATCACGGGCGAACCGTCACTTGCGGTGATATGGGTGCTTACCCTGCCACCCACGGCATCGTCGCTTAACACCTGCCAGCCCTCGGGCGTGTCGCAGGTGAGACGAAGCGCCTCGGGATAGGTTATGTCCACCGCCCTGTATCCCGAAGAGCCATCGGCGGGGTTTTCCACCTCGACGTTGGTAAAACGCCAGATTCCCGAAGTGCTGTAAGAGAAGTCGTAGCCGATCTTGTTGTCGGCCGGGCGGGTGGGGTAGTCGGCTTTGAAGTTCGCGGTGACGGTAGCCGTGCCTGCACCTACGGTAAACGTGGTATTCGCAGCCGTTCTGTCCCCGATGGTTCCCGCACCGTTAAGACTCCAGTCGACGAAACTGTAGCCTAAGCGCGGTGTAGCGGTGATTTGATGGACGGATGCGAACTCCAGGCTGTCACCCGAGCTAAAACCTCCGGTCGTAACCGTTCCACCTGCCGGACGTTTGGGAGACGTCAGCATGTTTATCGCATACGATTCACGGGCGAAGTTGGCCGTCACCGTCGCCGGCCCGTCTACGGTAAAGGTGGTGGTGGGCTCGGTGATGGAAGAGAAGCTACCGCCGGCACTCGTTGTCCAACCGACGAACTTATAACCGGGATTAGGCGTGGCGGTGAGTTGCTGTGTGGAACCGAAGCCCCATTCTCCCCCGGCCGTAACGGAACCGAAGCCCGCATCGTTGACCGTTGTTGTAACGGTGGCGGAGTTTACCACAGGCGTACCGATCTCACCGGCAGCCTGACTGAATTCCACATAGTAGCCTTTGATGTAGTATGAATCTCCGAGCGCACCGGTAGCCAGATTCGGCAGGTCGTTCCAACCCGAGGAGTTGTCTTGGGCAAACATCAGGCAGCTTTCATGCACCCAGCCTGCCGAATCGGCAAGGGGATCCTGCGGATTATACCGGCCGGAATTGGGTTCGACGTACTCGGCCGTCAAAAGTTCTCCCGAGGCTACAAGCTCCGGATACCTTGCCACATTATCGGGATTCGTGAAGAAGTTGAATACCCCCGGAACCTCTCCGCCACCCTCACCGTAGGTCGCCCGCTGGTAAAACACGGTGCCCGCCTCCGGCCCGCAGGCCCAATACCATTGATTTGCCGTTTGCTTGTCAATGATGAACCTATCATCGGTAAGGGGAATGGAGTTCTGGTTGACGATTTTGTAACCGGTGTTTAAAAGCATACGCGTTCCACCCAGCCAGCCCAGCTCCTTGGCGATGGAGCGATAGACGAACATCTGCTCCTCGATGCTCGTCAGAGTGGCCAGATAACCCTTCATGCCGTTATAGTAGCTATTCCGGGCCTGATTGTAGGCATTGCGCCAAGCGATACCACCGTGGGCAACGAAACGGTAGTAATGCAAGCCGCCGCCGGCATCGACGAAACGAACGATCTCGGCCGGATCGATGACGATATCCACCTTGGTATTATTCTGCTCGGGAAACACACCCGGCGTCGTCAGCTTGAAGTAAACGTTCTCCGAGGCAAACCATGCCTGTAGCTGCTCTTTGGAAGCGGCGACGTACGGCTCTTTGAGAATCAGACTGGTATTGATCTTCCCGCCCACGCCGGCGCTGGTTTGGATACTCCAACCCTCGGGCGAGTCGTGGACGAAGGTCATCTTGTCGGGGTAGGTCATGTTGATCGAGCGATACCCCGCCCCGCCGTCGATGGGATCCCCGACCGACACATTGACGAAGCGCCATTTTCCTCCCGCGCTGTAGCTGAAGTCATAGGTGATTTGGTTGGTACCCGTGGATTCCACCGAGCGCAGGCGTGGATTCCTCTTTTTTGGAGCATTGTCGGGCACAGGTGTGAGATTGAAGCCGTCGGGGTTATCGGGTTCATCCGCCGGGCCCCCGGACGTTTCGAGCTCCGCGGGGCTTCCGAGCTCCACGGAGGTGGACATCCCCTCTTGAGCCGGCTGCGCCCGAGAAGGATCGATCTCATCAGCTGAAAGCACGGTAAAGGGCACCAAGGACGCCGTCAGCGCCATGACCAGCAGCACCGACAAAGCGTTGACGATGGATTTATGCGTTTTCAACGATCCGGATTTTTTCGGCGTGGTGTTTTGCACACCCGTGTTGCGACGACAATGCCTTGAAAACAATACAAGCCTCCTAGGTAACGCATTTCAGGTACCAAAATGCAGCCACCCATAGCAAGGTTTGTACGTGCCAAGTCCCCATCTGCACACAAAACACCCGATGATGTTCGATCACCGAGCGCTTTCGTAAAACCAGCGCGATCCTATCGACACACGCTTCTTAATTTACCGTTCGCAATGATACTACGCAAAAACAAAGCAAGCAATAATGTGTCATTAAAAAGACCGATTATCAAATTCGCGTAAAGTGTTCGGACGATGAGCAGATTAACTGCCGGCGCGCCGACGCACCGGCAGTTAACGGCGAATCAGGGATGGGCTTTACTCGTATTCCGTAACCTCTATCAGGGTGTCG
>DOMT01000154.1 GCA_003509825.1 Coriobacteriia bacterium | reverse complement strand
CGGGACGCCAATCAGATACGGCGCTTCGGCTATGGCGAGGGGGCGTAAGCGCCGCGCATGGATGATTCCACAACACTGATCGTACTCAAGAAAACCAAGCTCGGCGAAACCGACCTGATTATCAACGGCTTCAGTGAGCAGGGTTTTCAGATACGGGCGGTGGCCAAGGGGGCGCGCAAACCCGGCTCCAAGCTCGGAGTCCATCTGGAGCTGTATTCCCAAACCAGGGTGCTGGTGAGCAAGGGCAGGAGTTTGGGGATCATCACCGAGGCCCAAACCGTGCGTAGCAACGAAAGCTGTCGCAGCGACGTATTACATTCGGCGGGCGCGGCGGCTATCGTCGAGTTGCTGGATAAGATATCCGCAGACAGCGTTGCCGATGCCCGGTTGTTTGCCCTGGTCTGCGAGGCGCTACGCTCGATAGGAGATGTTTCGGACGGCAGCGTGAGGATGATCACCGCCGCCGCATTGCTCAAAATCGCCTCACAGTCGGGTGTGCGACCCTCGCTCAAGGAATGTGTCTTTTGCGGTGATACGATGGCATCGCAGCTTCGCGGCAATGCCCAGGTGGCGTTTTCCTGCTCCCAAGGGGGCGTGATCTGCGATTGCTGTCTGTCCGAAATCGTCGAACAGGGATACACACAGATCGATCCTCAGCTGGTGGAGTGGGCCGAAGTACTCATCACGGGACGATTCAAGGATCTCGAACGGCACGAGCTGCTGTGCAACGGGGAGGAACTCTGTGACGATCTCGGGCAGATACTTTTGGAGTGGACGCGCGAGTGGATACGGTTTCACCTCGTAAGCCGGCTTAAGTCACTCGACTTTCTGCTCTCTTTCCGATAGTATGGACGGGTTGTATTTTTACCCTTGGCCTGGAACGTCGAGACCACCGACGCGTATCTCGGCTTGGGGCAGACTTAAGAAAGGTGGAATCATGCCGCTTACGAAAGAAAGAACGGCGGAAATCATTGCGGAGTTCGGCAAGGATGCCAAGGACTCCGGTTCCGCAGATGTGCAGGTAGCCCTGCTTACCCAACGCATCAAAGACCTGACCGAACATCTCAAGGTACACAAAAAAGACCATCACACCCGCCGCGGACTCATGAAGTTGATCGGTAACAGGCGCAGTCTTTTGAAGTACATCAAAAAGAACGACGTAGTCGCCTATCGTGAACTCATTGCGAAACTGGGCATCCGCGACAACGTCTAAAACCGGTAGAGGCGAGAAGAGAGCTAATGGAAAAAATCACAGAGACCTTTGAACTGTTCGGCAAGGAATACACGCTGACAACGGGCGAGGTCGCAAAGCAGGCCACCGGAGCGGTGATCGTCTCACAGGGCGAATCCGTCGTTATGGTGACCGCGGTCGTGTCCGACGAGCGCAAGGATTACGACTTCTTTCCCCTTACCGTGGACTTCATCGAGCGCATGTATGCCGTGGGGCGCATTCCCGGCGGTTACCTCAAGCGCGAGTCGAGGCCCTCGGACAAGGGCACGTTGACGGCGAGAATGATCGACCGTCCCATCCGTCCCGGCTTTGCCGACGGATTCCGTAACGAGGTGCAGATCGTTGCCACCACACTCACCGCAGATCAGATCAACCAGCCCGACGTCATCTCCATCATGGGTGCTTCGGCCGCTTTGATGGTCGGAGGCGCTCCTTTCGACGGCCCCGCCGCCGGTGTACGCATCGGCCGCAATAAGGAGACCGGTGAGTTCATCGTCAACCCGACCTTCCAGGAAGAGGCCGAGTCCGACCTGGAGCTGACCATGGCCGGTACCGCCGAGTACATCTCGATGGTCGAGGCCGGCGCCGAGGAGATCTCCGAAGAGGATATGCTCGCCGCTATGGAGTTCGGTCAGCAGGCCATCGCCGAGTTCTGCAAGGTACAGCAGCGCTTCATCGACCGTGTGGCCCCCGAACCCAAAGAGTATCCGGTGGACGAGCCCTCCGCGGAAGTCGAAGAGCGCGTGTTCGCCTACTTCGACAAGATGTCCGAGGCTTTGCGCGACAGCGATAAGGCCACGCGCGTGGATAAGGTCAAAACCCTTAAAGAGGAGATCAAAGCCACGTTCAGCGAGGAGGAGATCGCCGCCTACGGCAAGGAGATCCCTGCTCAAATGAAGGCTCTGGAAAAGAAAGCCATGCGCGAGATGGTGCTCTCCACGGGTGAGCGCGTCGACGGTCGTAAAGTCGACGAGATCCGTCCGATCACCATCAGCCCCGGTTTTTTGCCGCGCGTACACGGCTCGGCGCTCTTTACCCGCGGACAGACCCAGGTGCTCTCGGTTCTCACCCTCGGCATGCTCAACGAATGGCAGCGCCTGGATACCATCGATCCGCTGCCCGGCAAGCGTTACATGCATCATTACAACTTCCCGCCCTTCTCCACGGGCGAGGCNNCCCGCCATACTGCACGGGCGAAACCGGTCGCATGGGGGCGCCAAAGCGCCGCGAGATCGGTCACGGCTTTTTGGCCGAACGCGCACTGTATCCTGTGCTGCCAAACGAGCAGGATTTCCCGTACTCGATCCGTATCGTCTCCGAGGTCACCGAGTCCAACGGCTCGTCTTCCATGGCTTCGGCCTGCGGCTCCACGCTTTCGCTGATGGATGCCGGCGTGCCGATCACCCGTCCTGTTTCGGGTATCGCCATGGGTCTCATCAAGGAGGGCGACCACGTGGCGGTGCTCACCGACATTCAGGGTGTCGAGGACTTCCTGGGTGACATGGACTTCAAGGTCTGTGGAACCGAGCGCGGCATCACCGCCCTGCAGATGGACAACAAGGCCAAGGGCCTTACCGTCGAGATTCTCGCCCAGGCGCTTTCGCAAGCCAAAGCGGGACGTGCCTTCATCCTCGGCAAGATGCTCGAGGCCATCGATCAGCCGCGGGCCGATCTCTCCGAGTTCGCGCCGCGCATCNNCATCATCTCCATTCAGATCCCCGTCGACAAGATCCGCGACGTCATCGGTAGCGGCGGCAAGGTCATCCGTGGCCTACAGGAAGAAACCGGTGCCACCATCGAAATCGCCGAGGACGGCACCGTCTACATCGCTTCCAAAGACACCGGCGGCGAGGAGGCCAAGCGCCGTATCGAGCAGATCGTCAAGGTCCCCGAGATCGGCGAGGAGTACCTCGGACAGGTGGTCTCGATCCAGAGCTTCGGTGCCTTCATCTCGCTTCTGCCCGGTAAGGACGGCCTGCTTCACATCAGCCGTGTAGCCGAAGGTCGCGTGGGTAAGGTTGAAGATGTGCTCAGCGTAGGCGATGAAGTCCGCGTGAAGATCATCGACATCGACGACAAGGACAAGATCTCACTCGACAGACTGGATAAGCCGGTAGTCGAGAACTCGGGTTCCGAGGGCGACGGTGGACGCTACAACCGCGAGGATCGTGGTGATCGTCACGGCAGAGGTGACCGCTCGGGTCGCGACAACGATCGCAAGCCGAGGAAGCGTCGCTAAGAACCCCGGTACGCCTTATCGATGAAGCTATCTTATTTCGTCTAAAACCACCGCTTCGGCGGTGGTTTTTTCATTTTTCAACTTTTAGCAGTCAAAATGTTATACAATAGGTAACAATTACGAGCACTCTCGGGGGAGTGCCGTTACGGGGAATTGTCGGATGGGGTCAACGGGAGGTAATCGATGAAATCGAATATCGTAAAGTTCGGCATTTTTGCATGTGTGCTTTTATTCGGCTTTACTGCTGCGGATAAAGCCTTTGCGGAGGTCGAGGTCGGCACGGAAGCCGAACTGATCGCTGCGGTCGAAAATGCCGGAGAGTATGGTGAGACCATCGTCGTTACCGGTCAGATACAACTCGCTCAAACGCTTGTTATTCCCGAAAACAGGCACATAACGCTTTGCAGCGGTGTGCTTATCGGAGCAGATGGTTACGATGTCATCGAGATTGCGACCCACGGATCTCTCACGATAGAGGGAAGCGAAATCAAACACGCCCCCGGTGACAAGGGCCGTGGAGTATACATCCGTGAAGGGGCTTTCATGGAGATGACTTCCGGCAGCATCCGGAACAACAGTGTAGACGGTGACGGTGCCGGCATCTATTCCGAAGGATATATAAGCATCATACCCTATGACACCGACAAAACAGTATTCATACAAAACAATACCGCCACCGGTAATGGTGGCGGTATATACCTTGCGCGCACCGCTAT
>DOMT01000176.1 GCA_003509825.1 Coriobacteriia bacterium | reverse complement strand
TGATGCCCTGTTTTTCGGCGGCGGCCAAAGCGGCGGTGGCGGCGTCACGACTCAGGTCGCGGCCGGTCTCCCCCTCGACGATACGGCGCTCCCGAATGCCCGTGCGCTGCCAGATCCACTCGTCATCGGTGTCCACCATCTGCGCGAGCATGTCGTTCGTCAGCACCTTGTCAGGCACCGCACTTCCTGTTCCGACTATCCGTATATCCATTCAGTTACCTTTCCTGTGTAACTCGCTCTAAACAATTTGTTGCCCCTCCGCGCTCACCTTGCGCAGGCCGCGGAATGTAACGAGGGGCACGCGAGGGTGGGCAGGGCGATTCCTTATCCGCACACCCTCGCGTGCCCGTCATCGATCGTCACCTGAACTTGCGGTATTTCTCGTAGCGCTCTTGCAACAGCGTTGCCGTCTCCTTGTTTTGCAGCTCACTCAGTGCCGCACGGATGGTCGGGCGCAGGGCTTCTATCGTGGTGGCGGGGTCGGTGTGAGCCCCGTTCAGAGGCTCTTTGACGATCTCGTCGATCATGCCGAAGCCCAAAAGGTCGCGGGCGGTGAGCTTCATGACATCGCTCGCCTCGCCGGCACGCTTGGCGTCCTTCCAGAGAATGGTCGCAAAACCTTCGGGCGAAAGCACGGAGTACACCGCGTATTCCAGCATGATCACGCGATCTGCCAGGCCGAGTGCCAAAGCGCCGCCACTGCCGCCCTCACCGGTGATGATGGCGATGGTGGGAACGGCAAGACCGCTGAGCTCGAAGAGGCAACGGGCGATGGCCTCGCCCTGACCGCGTTCTTCGGCCTCGGCACCGGGATAGGCGCCAGGGGTGTCGATGAAGGTGATGATCGGCCGGCCGAATTTCTCGGCCTGCTTGGCGGCGCGGATGAACTTGCGATACCCTTCCGGATGAGGCATACCGAAGTTGCAGGCGATGTTTTCGTCGAGATCGGAACCCTTGACGTGCGCAGCTATCGTCACCGGTAAACCCTCGAAATCGGCAAGACCGGTGATGATGGGAANNCAGACGGTCGCCGTGCAGCTCCATGAAATCCTCGAACAGCGCCTCGATGAAAGCCCGGGCGTGGGGACGGGCGGGATTGCGCGCGATCTCCACATGCTGGGCGGGGGTTTTAGCGGGTGTGAGCAGCTCCGCGACGGTAACCGGAGAGCTTGCCGGATGCGCCATGACGCCGGCGTCTCCCAGCTCGTTTGCATTATCCAAGGAAGCCTAGGAGGCGTCGTGCGCTACGGTCAGGCCGGCTTCCACAGTCGAAAACTCACCGCGCGAAACGACGGTGCCGGACGCCTTGGCGCTGAAGACGTCACCCACGACGGCGCGAGTACAGGGATGCAGGTTGAGTAGTTTTGCCAGGGTGTCGCGCATCTGCTCACGCGGCACGATCGCGTCCACGAAACCGTGTTTTTGCTGAAACTCGGAGCGCTGAAAACCTTCGGGAAGCGTTGCGCGAATGGTCTGCTCGATGACGCGGGGGCCGGCAAAACCGATGAGCGCGTTCGGCTCGGCTAAGATGATGTCGCCGAGCATGGCAAAACTCGCGGTGACGCCGCCGGTTGTGGGATGGGTGAGCACGCTGATAAACAGCCCGCCCTCGTCGGAAAGCCTGCGCACGGCCGCCGAGGTTTTTGCCATCTGCATCAGCGAAAACATGCCCTCTTGCATACGCGCTCCACCGCTGGCGGAAAACACCACAAGCGGCAGTTTACGCTCGCGGGCATACTCGGCACTGCGGCAGATCGCCTCACCGACGGCGGTGCCCATCGAGCCCATCAAAAAGTCGGGGATCAGTTCGGCACAAACCACCTGGTGGCCCTTGATGGCGCCGACAGCACAGCTGAAAGCGTCGCTCAGGCCACTGCGTTTGGCCAGGTCGGCGGTCTTTTCGGCATACCCGGGAAACTCCAACGGGTCGGCCGAGACGATGTCTTCAAACAACGGCGAGGAGGTACGGGGATCGAGCACCTCGTTGATCCTGCCTTTGATACGAATGCGACCTTTGGCCTTGCGCGACGCCGATCGCTTTTGGGCCAGTTCTTCGAGAGTGGCCTTGCGTTCCAAAAAGAAGTCCAGAATACTCATCAGAGCGATCCTCCTTCTCCGAGCGGTCTGAGCAACGACGTGATGTTGCGATCCAGATACCCGGTATCGAGGTTGTTGGACATGTAGTCGGGGTCATGCATCAGCATATAGTGCAGGGGCACGGTGGTTTTTACGCCGCCGACCAGGGTTTCTTCCAGTGCGCGGCGCATGCGGTAGATAGCCTCGTTACGCGTACGTCCGAGCACGATGATCTTGGCGATCATGCTGTCGTAAAACGGCGTCACTTCATATTGGGGGTGGATGACGGTATCCACGCGCACGCCGAAACCGTTGGGAAGATGCAGATAATCGATCGTTCCCGGACAGGGCCTGAAGCCGTCCATGGGATCCTCGGCGTTAATGCGGCACTCGATAGCATGGCCCTTGAACTCCACCTCGTCTTGCGTAAACGACAGCGGCAATCCCGAGGCGATGCGGATCTGCTCGCGCACGATGTTGATGCCCGTGATCATCTCGGTAACGGGATGCTCCACCTGGATACGCGTATTCATCTCGATGAAGTAATATGAGCCGTCCTCGGCAACCACGAACTCCACCGTTCCGGCGTTCTCGTAGCCCGCCGACCCGGCGGCCAGCAAGGCGTCATGCAACATGTTCTCACGGGTTTCGTCGGTAAGTATCTGGGCCGGGGCCTCTTCGAGCAACTTTTGATGATTACGCTGCAGTGTGCAGTCACGATCTCCCAGATGCACGATATTGCCCTGGGAGTCCGCAAGGATCTGCACTTCCACGTGACGCGGATTGACGATCAGCTTTTCCAGGTAGAGGCCGTCTTCGCCGAAACAGGCCTTGGCCTCGGCCTGGGCCGCGTTGAAGGCCGCCTCCATCTCGGCGGGTTCGTACACGCGACGCATACCACGACCACCGCCACCCGATGCCGCTTTGAGTAGCACGGGGTAGCCGATTTCCGCAGCGATGTTTTGTGCTTCATCGATCGTGGTCACCAGCCCCTCGGAGCCGGGCACGATCGGCACCCCCTTCGCACGCATCAGATCGCGTGCCTTGCTTTTATCGCCGAGCATCGTGATGACCTCGGGCTTGGGACCGATGAAGGTTATGCCCGCGTCGCAGGCCCGTTGGGCGAATTCGGCGTTTTCCGAAAGAAAACCGAATCCGGGATGGATGCTGTCGCATTCGCAGCATTCGGCAACGGTGAGAATCGCGTCCTGATTCAGGTAGCTGTCTTTGGCAGCCGAAGGCCCGATGCAAATCGCGGTGG
>DOMT01000203.1:2696-2842 GCA_003509825.1 Coriobacteriia bacterium | reverse complement strand
ATGGAGGTTCTGTTTAAGCTGCTCGAAACGGCCGATGTCTTCATGTGCAATCTCCGCACCGACAGTCTCAAAAGACTGGGGTTGGACTACGAAAGCCTCAAGGAGCGCTTTCCGGGATTGATATACGCCGGATTTTCGGGTTATGG
>DOMT01000203.1:1916-2551 GCA_003509825.1 Coriobacteriia bacterium | reverse complement strand
GGCCGGGGCGAATCGGTGCACAGCTCGCTTCTGGCAGCCGGCCTGTTCTACAACAGCACCGATATCGTCTGCGCCCAGCACCGACCGCGCGAGGCCTACCCGATGGAGCGCACCACCATGCCCGGTCCGGCCTTTACCGTCTACCGCACAGCCGATGACAACTGGATACACTTCAGTACCGCCGACTGGGAAAAGCGTTATCACCTGCTGCTCGAGGCTCTACACATGGAGCGCTTTATCGGCGACCCGCGTTTTATCACCTTCGAGGCCACCGTTTGCCACTGTGCCGAGCTGGTGCCGCTTTTCGATGAGGCCATCGCCAAGCTGACCGCCACCGAGGTTTTGAGCGCGCTCGAAGCACGCAACATCATCTGCGCACAACTGACCCACCCCTCGGATACGATACGAGATGAACAGGCTTGGGCCAACGGCTATCTGGAGGAACTACAACTGGATGCAAACACCGAGGTCGTCATCCCCCATACGCCCGTGCGTTTCGGCAGCACCCCCCTGCCTGAGCTTCACGTCGCCCCGATGCCGGGAGAACATTCGGAGGAGATACTTCGGGAGCTCGGTTATGAGGAGTGTCGGATACAGGCCTTGTTGGCCCGGGGCGCCGCAATAACCCGTGAAAC
>DOMT01000203.1:0-1907 GCA_003509825.1 Coriobacteriia bacterium | reverse complement strand
GTTTTATCCGATATGGGCGACGGCATCGGTCGTATCACCCTCAAAACGAAGGGCAACAGCCTCACATCGGCCGTCTTCGACTTCTTCAACCACATCCTCGATCGGGAACTCTTCGACTTGGCCGGAGCGGTTATCCTACCGGAGGGAAGAAACTTCAGCGTCGGAGCGAACCTGCATGAAATGAAGGAGCGCATCGAACGAAGAAAATATCTGAACGACAACGCCGTCAATGCCTTGCAGAGGGTGCTCTGCAAAATCAAAGCCTCACCGAAGCCCTTTGTGGCCGCACCCTTCAGGCATGCACTCGGCGGCGGCATGGAGCTCTGTCTGCACTGCCATGCCCGGGTGACAACGGAGGAGCTCTTCATGGGGTTCGTGGAACTCGGCGTGGGACTGATTCCGGCAGGAGGTGGACTCAAGGAATGCGCACTGCGCATAGCGAATGCCGCGGCGGACGATCGTGAAAAAGTGATGCTTGCCCTCTTTGAGGCCTTGCTCCTGCAGACCGTTTCCCAAAGCGCCGAGGACGCAAGAGCGCTCGGTTTCCTGCAACGTTCCGACCTCGTAGTTGACGATCCCACACAACTTCCGGCGGCAGCAAAGCAGCACTGCCTGGCCTTGTTGCCTGGCTTTTCTCCCCCACCGCCCGCAAGCAACATACGCCTGGGCGGCGAGAGGGATTACCTCCGACTCATGAGTCGAACCGAAACCCTGCTTAAAGCCGGACGGATTTCTCCTTATGATGCAATAATCGCCGAACACATCGCCTGCATCCTAGCCGGAAGCAAGACCGAGAAAGCACCTTTCTTAAGCGAAACGGGGCTCCTCATCTTGGAAAACAAACACACACGTGAGTTGCAGATGCAGGAGAAAACCTATCGACGCATCGAGAACTTCGTGAAAACCGGACGGATGCTACGAAACTGACGAAGGGGCTGCGGTCTTAACCAGAGCATAGACCAGAGTGCAGCTCTCGCCCTCATCCGTATAGGAATAATGAGCCTCGCCGGCAGGGATGTAGGACACCTCTCCGGCATGCACCGTATGTAAACGCCCGCCGGAAACGCAATGTATGCTCCCGCTCAGCACATAGGCTATCTCATCCGCGTCATGGGCCGCCGAGCCCTCCACGGGGCTCCTGAGCCCCGGAGTGAACTCGGCATAACCGATGTCCACGGCCTCGTTCGAAGCGAGTTCGGAGGAAAGCAGTGGCAGCATACCCACCCCCGCCGAAGTCTTTACGATACGCTCACGCTCGATGCCGCTTACTAACATCCGACCTCTTTTCGCCCGGTGCTGCGCGCCTCCGAAAAGCCCGTCACCTTAAAGCTCGCGGGATCGAGGATAACGCCGTAATCCTCGCATGCCTGCTCCGGGGTGATGAAGCCGTTTTTCGCATCCAGAGCGACCTGCTGCGGATCGCGATCGAAAGGATCGCCGTAACCACCGCCGGTGCAGGTATACATCGCCACCACGTCGTCTTTGTTCAGGGTCAAACGCGCAACGACGCCGAAGGGGCCTTCCATCGTTCCGTCGGCCCGATGTATCTCGAAGTAGTTGTAGGAGCCGTTTTCTCCCCCGGCGCTACCCCAAGCCGGGAATTTGTTCCGTCCGAACGATGCGGTGAAGCTCTGGCCGTCGGCCATGGCCCGATATGAACGCACGCAACCGCTACCACCTCTGAACTCGCCGGCACCCGCGCCGTCCGTGTGGAAGTTGTATTCATCCACCATGATTCCGTAACGCAGCTCCGCCATCTCGACCGGCACGTTATAGGTCTCCCCGTCGCCTACACAAAATTGCCCCACTTCGCCGTCTTTGCCACGGCTGGCTCCCCAGCCGCCACCCGTCGGCTCCACAACCAAAAACGGCTCACCGGTATCCTGGTGGTTTCCCGCCAAGACGAC
>DOMT01000057.1:325-6211 GCA_003509825.1 Coriobacteriia bacterium | reverse complement strand
TCCATGCCGGGCATCATGTGATCCATGAATACGACGTCATACACGTTGTTACCGTCGCGGATCTGTGACAGCGCCTCATATCCGCTCATCGCTGTATCCACCCTGATGCCGTAGAGCTTCATCAATCCCTCTGCAACGAAAACGTTAGTCTCCACGTCGTCAACGACCAACACTTTACCGTAAGGCATGGGCTCGCGCTCCATTTTCAGCGTTTGCGCCCTGCAGGAATGGCAGGCTTTCATGCTCATCAGCTCCTGCGCGATCCTTTGCCCCACAACCTCGTCTCCTATAACCGCCTGCGGTAGAGTCACGATGAACAAAGAGCCTTTATCGGGTTCGCTCTCCAGGTATATGTCTCCCCGCATCAACTGCACCAGGCGGTGGGTAATGGGCATACCCAGGCCCGTACCCTCGACGGTGCGATTGCGGCTTATCTGGAATCGGGTAAACTCCTCGAACAGTTTTTCCGTCTGGATCTTCGTCATGCCTTGGCCGGTGTCCTGCACTTCTAATCTGAGTGCAAACGCGGCCGTCGGACTTCCGGCAAAGCCGATCCGCAGGGTAACCGTTCCCCTGTCGGTGTACTTAAACGCATTCGAGAGCAGATTGTTGAGAATCTGCTTGATGCGAATTTCGTCACCGATCAGATTCGCGGGCAGGTTTTCATCGATCTCGAGCACGAATTCGATGGGCTTGCTGTTGGTGCGCATGATGTTCAGTGCGATGGAATCGTTTACCAGACCTGCGATTTGATAGGGCGCGGCATTGATGTTGAGCTTGTCGGCCTCGATTTTCGAAAAGTCGAGGATATCGTTGACGATGCCGAGCAGCAGGGTTGACGAGGAGTATATCTTGGTCAACGATCTTACGGTGTCATCGCGCAGGGTCTCATCTTGTACCAGCACTTCGGTGATGCCGAGGATCGCGTTGAGCGGCGTGCGTATCTCATGACTCATATTGGCCAGAAAAACGGCTTTGTGCTCGCTTTCGGTACTGGCTTTTTCGCGTGCGTAATCGAGTCGTAGGACTAAAATGATCGTGGTGATCGCAAACGCCAGCCCTGCGACTATCAGGGTGAGCACCATCGAGTTAACACTTGCGTAGTAACCTTCCTCGGTCATCGAGAGCCCGAGATACCAGCCGTTGGAGATCTGTTTGGCAAAAGCGACGGAGTGCTCGCCCTTGAAATTGATGAAGGGGCGTTCGGTTATTTCATGAGCCGTGCGTAGTTCCTCGGCGTAGGTGGAAATGGGAATGTCCGGGTCACTGAATTTCTTACCGATGAAATCCATTTTCTCATGTGCCATGATCACGAAGTCTTCGCTGATCAGCATACCGTAGCTATCGCGCCTGGAGGCCATATTGATGATTTGCTGATCCGAGCCGTTTATGGCAATGTCCACGCATATGACACCCAGATAACCATCTTCGCCACCTCGGAGACACCGTGCAAGAGTGTAGTGCATCTCGCCACTCTCATCCAAAACGGGCTTTGTCTCTATCATGGCGCCTTCGCTCGCACGCGCCTTTTTATACCACTCGATCGTGTTCGGATCACGACTTTGATCGGCACCGTCACCGGAGGTGCTGATAAAGAGGGGGCCGTCGGATAACCGGAGGTATCCGTACAGGTTTTCGATATTCGACGATGCCTCCTCGCGCCGTACACCCAAAGGAAGATTCTCGATGTAGGTTTCAACGGATTGCCGGGATAACCCTTGAACGATCATGTTCTCCAAAGATGCGGCATAAACATCGAAAACATGCCTATGATCCTCTCTGTCCGAAACCACATCGACCTCCGCTATGGCCAGGATGCTGCTTGCATCCCGCACCATGTTCTCACGGATCGTGGCAGCCATGAATAAACAGCTCAGCGCCACCAAAAGCGCAAAGGCGATGAAAACAATCACGGCATGCAGAATCATTTCCTTACTTAAGCCCAGCCTATTATGCATATTAACCCCAAATCTTGCATTTTATGCAAGCATAACGTCTAATATACACAATTTCAAGGATATTTATGGGTTCCGTTTTGTAAAATCCCTGTTTTCGAAAACCCTTCCCATCGCTTTACCTGACGGAGAATTTCCAAAACGCCTCTCTTCAGGTCGTCGGCGCACGGCTTTCGCTTCGGTGAAATGTGCTATCGGGTCTCGGTTTCACCGTCGGCGGCAGCCCATATCCGGCCGTAGACCTCGTTTCCCAAAAGCCAGGCGCGTGGAGTCGGAACATAACGGCCACTGTCGAAGGCAACCAGTTCCAAAGCTTGTAGTTCGGTAAAAACATCGAGTATGCCCGGCTTTTCCGAGGCGACGCGAGTTACCTTATCCGCGCTCACCCCGCAGCTCATTCGCATACCCAGCATCAGATCCTCGATCATGGCTTGCGTCGGCGTTAGCCGTTCAAGCACCTCACCGTCTTTCAGACGCTGTCTACCCGAAGCGTTTTCGCGCATACCCACCGCCCCGGAACCGAGACCGAGATAGGGAACCCCCGTCCAATATGCACTGTTGTGTTTGCAGGAAAATCCGGGTACCGCCCAGGATGCCACCTCATATCGTGTAAAACCCCGACCCTGCAGAAAACGTGCTGCAACTTCCATCATGTCAGCCTGTTGATCCTCGTCGGGCTGCTTCATAAGATCCCTGTCGATTTGTCCGGCGAATGCCGTATCGGGTTCGACGGTGAGCGGATAGACACTGATGTGGGACACTTCGCTCTCTACGGCCGTTTCGATACTTGCCTGAAAGCTCCGAAGGTCCTGCTTCGGTATGCCGCACATCAGATCGACGGAGACGTTTTCGATGCGTTTTCGCGCCGTCTCTATGGCCGAGCGCGCGGTGGCGGCATCGTGGACGCGCCCCAAGGCTGCAAGCTCTTTGTCATCGAAGCTCTGAACACCGATGGACATCCGGGTAACGCCGAGGGAAAAGAGATCCTTGACCATCGGTAAGGTGAGCGATTCGGGGTTCGCCTCTACGGTGAATTCCGTTTCGGGGTGCAAGTTGAGACTGAGCGAGAGGGTGTATATCAGGTTCACCAAGCGCTTGTTGCCGATGAAGGTCGGCGTGCCGCCGCCGATGTAGACGGTTTCAACGGATCCGAGCAAACCTGAGCGGGAAGCCTCCCGGATCTCACGTATCAGTCGTTCGACGTAGTGTTCGATTTCCGCATCCCCGGCGCTTACGGCCTTGGTGGGAAAATCACAGTAATTGCAACGTTTTGCGCAAAACGGGATGTGGAGATACAAGGCGCCGTAGGGCCGAAAATCCGTTTCGGACGAAGAGGTTTTTCCTACTGCCATGTCAACACGCCTTCCAATAGCCGGCGGTAATCGTCGACGGTGATGCAGTCGTTAACCGCCCTGCGGATATCGGCAACGTGAGGTATGCCCCTGAAGTACCAAGCGATGTGTTTACGCATGCTCGGCAAGCGCGCAGGCAGCAGTTCGGCCAGGCCTTCGGTATGCTCCAAGGCGATCATTACGCGCTGTTCGACGGTCGGCTCCTTGCCTGCAAATATCCAGGGATTACCGCGGGCTCCGCGGGCGACCATCACCGCATCGGCATCGCAATCGTCCAGATAAAAACGGATATCGGACTCCGTGAAAACATCCCCGCTGGCGATTACGGGAATCCGCACCGCCTGCTTGACGCGGGCTACGATCTCCCGATCACTTGTGCCCGTGTAGAATTGTTTTGCGGTTCTCCCGTGTACGGCCACCGCCGCCACACCGCAGATCTCGGCCATACGGGCGAAGTCGACCGCCGTGTCGTCATCAAGCTCATAACCTTTTCGGAACTTCACGGTGACAGGCAGCGAGACGGACTGTACCACCGATCTGAGAATCTCTGCGGCCAGGTCGGGGTCTTTCATCAGGGCCGAGCCCTCCCCTTTGCCGGCCACCTTGCGGACCGGACAGCCCATATTGATGTCGATCAAGGCGATACTCGCACCGTAGCGATCCTCGATCGACTTTGCCTGCTCGGCTAAGGTATCCGGTTCTTTGCCGAAGAGCTGCACCGCCACCGGCGTTTCGTCGGTAGAAAACATCAGCATCTCGGCGGTCTTCTTATTGCCGTATTCCAATCCCTTGGCCGACACCATCTCGGTATAGGTCAGATCCGCACCCATACGTTTGCAGATCGTCCTGAACACGGGGTCGTTCACCCCGGCCATCGGCGCCAGTAACACGGTTTTATCAAACAGGTTTAACCTCATCGAAACTATGCCGGNNTCTATTCGTCCACCTTGAGGATGGCCATGAAGGCTTCCTGCGGCACCTCGACGCTGCCGATGTTCTTCATACGCTTTTTACCGGCCTTCTGCTTCTCAAGCAACTTGCGTTTACGGGTGATGNNCACGTTGCCCACCTGGCGCATACGTTTCTTGCCCTTCTTCTGTTTTTCGAGCAACTTGCGTTTACGGGTGATGTCACCGCCGTAACACTTGGCCAAAACGTCTTTGCGTTTGGCCTTGACCGTCGTGCGGGCCAAAACCCGTCCACCGATGGCGGCTTGAATGGGCACCTCGAACATCTGCCTGGGGATGATCTCCTTGAGCTTTTGGGTCAATACGTTACCCACGTTATAGGCCTTATCCTTATGGACGATGAAGCTTAAGGCGTCCACCGGCTTACCCGAGAGCAGTATGTCCAAGCGCACCAGGTCGGATCGGCGATACTCGGAAAACTCGTAATCCAGCGAGGCATAGCCCTTGGTGCGGCTTTTGAGCTGGTCGAAGTAATCCATAATCAGTTCGGAAAGCGGCATCTGCCACTTCATCTCCACTGTGGTCGTGGAAAGGTAGTGCATGGTCTCGAAGACGCCGCGCCTGGCCACACTGAGCTCCATGACGGCACCCACATAATCGGGAGGGATGATGACCGTAGCCGCGAGATAGGGTTCCTCGATGCGGTCGAGCGAACCCGGATCGGGCATTTCCTGCGGCGAATGGATTTTAAGCATCGTGCCGTTGGTGAGATAGGCATGGTACTCGACGCTCGGTGCCGTGGCCAGAAGATCCAGGTCGAACTCACGCTCCAAGCGCTCTTTGATGACCTCCATGTGGAGCAACCCGAGAAAACCCACACGAAAGCCAAAGCCCAACGCATGGCTGGTCTCGGGTTCGTAGATCAGGGCCGGGTCGTTGAGTTTGAGCTTGTCCAAGGCATCACGCAGCACGGGATATTGGTCGCCATCCAGCGGAAACAACCCGGTAAACACCATAGGTTTGATCTCGCGATAACCCTCGAGCGGCTCGGCTACGCCGCCGCGCTCCAGCGTTACCGTATCACCCACGCGCACGTCCGCAGGGTCTTTGAGCCCGGTGGTCAGGTTTTTGACCTCCCCCACCCCGAGTGATTCGACGGGTAGATTGGCGGGACGGCGCACGCCGACCTCTTCCACCAGGGTGACCACGTCGGTTGCCATCAGGCGCACCTTCATACCCGGCGCGATGCTGCCGTCGACGACGCGGATCAAGGCCACCACGCCGCGATACGGGTCGAAGTAAGAGTCGAATATCAGTGCCGAGAGCGGTGCGGTTGCATCGCCCACGGGTGCGGGCACACGGCTGACCACGGCTTCGAGCATCTCCTTGATGCCCTGACCGGTTTTGCCCGATGCGGTGATGGCATCGTCGGCCAAAATCGCCAAACCCTCCTCGATCTCGTGTTTGACCCTCTCCACATCGGCGGCGGGCAGATCGATCTTGTTGATCAGCGGGATGATCTCCAACTTCGCATTGATGGCCATCAATGCATTGGCAACCGTTTGCGCTTCGACACCTTGCGTGGAGTCCACAACGAGGACGGCGCCCTCACAGGCCGCAAGCGAGCGCGAAACCTCGTAGGTGAAGTCCACATGCCCGGGGGTGTCGATG
>DOMT01000057.1:0-199 GCA_003509825.1 Coriobacteriia bacterium | reverse complement strand
TTCCCGTGGTCGATATGGGCGATTATCGAAAAATTCCTGATGTGGTCCGGATTCGTCATACTTACATCAATCATCGTCGTAGGAACGGTCCCGAAACCGCCCCGTTATCCCGGGAGCAGCCTCAGGCCGTTCCCTCCATTACAAGCAGCAACATGGCGCCTTGCGGCGCCATGTCTGAAATATTTTCGGGCACATACAA
>DOMT01000197.1:4983-7593 GCA_003509825.1 Coriobacteriia bacterium | reverse complement strand
CCGTGGCAATGTGGTCAAGGCGACGGTGGTATTGGTGCCGGGAGCAACGCCGGGCGACGAGTTGATCAAGGAGCTTCAGGACCACGTCAAGGAGATGACGGCCCCCTACAAGTATCCGCGCATCATCGAGTTCGTCGACGAACTGCCTAAGACCATCGGCGGCAAGATCAAACGCGCCCAGATTCGCGCAACCGACACCGGCGACACCTGGGAGGGTTAACCTCTCGTTTTTCACACCGTATCTTCGGATGAAGGCTTCGTGTCCATCGTTTGCGTGAGGTGGGGGCGAAGCCTTCGGCTTATAGCACGGCCTTGAAATAAAGGCTGACGTGTCCGCGCGCTGCCGGACATATTCCCTGTTCAACACGGAGTGCAACCTCAGCGCGCGCAAAAATCCCAAAACGCAACACCGGGTGTATGGATGGCGCAGGCTTCTCCCCGTATAGTCCTTGTTGTGCCACAGTGAGTTTGACGTAACACGGTGGCGATATAATGAAACATACGAGAAAGGAAATGCGATGACCTTTGCGCAGAATCTCATATACATCCGTCAACATCACGGAGTAACCCAGGAAACCCTCGCCGAACAGATCGGCGTGTCGCGCCAGACGATTTCAAAATGGGAATCGGGGATCAACTTCCCCGAAACCGACAAGCTACTGCTCCTCTGCGATCTCTATAACACCCACCTCGACGACCTGATGCGGGGGAGTGTGGAGGTCGGTTCACCGGCGACGAGGGGGGACAAACGTAACAGGCTCATGGCTGTCTCGTGCGGTATCATCATGTTGCTGGCCACCCTCGTCTATTTGCTGTTCGGGTATCTCGGCGGCAGTATGCCTTTCAGCGGTGCCGGTTTTTCGCGAGTGGGTTTATGTACAGCTGGATAGCCTACCCCGTCGCTGCAATCCTCTGTGGTATCGCTGTGATCATCATCGGAGCTTTGTATAAATCAGACGAGGAGACGCCGGTCGAACTGCGATGTGGGGATCCCCGGGCGAGGGTCGACCGGGTGCGTAGTGCAGATGTGAACTCCACATATGGAGAAGTATCCAAATCTGATGAAAAAAATGAGAATAAGCGCTGATGAGGCCTTCACCGCATAACGTTGTGCTAGAATGAGCTGCAGAAATGATTGGAGATTTTATTCACGTTTTTGGAAAGGATCGGGACATGAAAAAGATCGTTAGAGTCGTGATGGCGGCCGTTTTGGCGATGACCATGGGTGCGGCCCTGGTAGCCTGCGGTGGCGTATCCGATGAGACCAAGGCCGCTGCCGGCATGTATAAACTGGAGTCCGTTACGGTAGAGGGTACGACGGTTACCGTGAAGGAATATGAGGAACTTACCGGCGACGACATTTTATCGGGCTTTACCCTGGAGCTGACGGATGCCGGTAAATACGCGATGGCGTATGCCGAGGCGGATGCTTCCGGCAACCTTACCGAGTCCGTGGAAAACGGTGATTTCTCCGTATCGGGAAGTGAAATCAAGTTCAAGAAAGGCGCGATCTCTCCCGAGACGGTCGGCAGCTTCGAGAGCGGGAAAATCACGGTGACCGTAGAGGAAGTCACACTCATTTACGTGAATTAGCCTTCGAGTATAAAACACGGCACAAAAAGTACCTGTCCGAGCCGATGGCACGGGCAGGTACTTTTGATGTGGACCATAGACACGGAACCGTCCCCCGTCTGCACAGTGTGGGAAGCATCGACGGAAATTACTGATTTCGTAACGAAATATATCCGTATCCATGTCATACGCACAGCTTTAACCCTCTTGGAGTAGAATAGACGGACACATTTTATCTTCACATACCAATCAGCAAAGGAGCGCAGGTAATGGCCTATTTTTACGATCAAGCCGCACACACATTCAACGAGTATCTTCTGGTTCCGGGTTATTCATCATCCGAATGCGTGCCCTCCGCTGTTGATCTGACGGTTCCCCTGGTTAAATACGATAAAGGCGAGGGTCCCACGATGACCATGAAGATCCCCATGGTTTCGGCGATCATGCAAAGTGTCTCCAACGACACCATGGCCATCGCTTTGGCCCGCGAGGGTGGCATATCGTTCATCTACAGCTCGCAGAGTATCGAAAATCAGGTGGAGATGATCGCGCGCGTCAAGGATCACAAGGCCGGTTTCGTGCCTAGCGACTCCAATGTCTCTCCCAACGATACGTTGGAAAAGGTTATGGAGCTCAAACGCAAGTCGGGTCACTCCACTATGCCGGTTACGCACGACGGCTCCTCGCACGGCAAGTTGCTCGGTATCGTGACCAGTCGCGATTACCGCCCCAGCCGCACGCCGATGGACGCCAAGGTCTCCGAGTTCATGACACCGCGCGAGCGTCTGGTCGTTGCTTCCGCCGATACTTCACTCAGCGAGGCTAACGACATCATCTGGGATCGCAAGCTCAATGCGCTCCCTGTCGTCGACAAAAACGATTGCTTGCTCTACCTGGTGTTTCGCAAGGATTACGACTCCCATAAACTCAACCCGATGGAAAACCTCGACTCCCACAAACGCTATGTGGTGGGTGCGGGTATCAACACGCACGACTACGAGGATCGTGTCGGGCCGCTGCTCAAGGCGGGCGCGGATG